>VXXH01000301.1 GCA_009835515.1 Candidatus Poribacteria bacterium | reverse complement strand
TGTGGATACCGACATCCCAACAACTCCAGCAACTCTTAACAGAGAAACTCCCCTACCCAGATCGGTCGGTTTTTCAACACACTGCTGACGGCTGGGAATACCAGACCTATTTTCGGGAGTGGGCTGCCGATTATGGCACCTATATTGATACACATCGACAGTTTATCGGACCTGATGCTGAGAGTGTGCTTTTGCAGGCACTGATGGCACTGCTCGGTATTGGCGAACGATGGATGGTTTAGTAGAGGAAATTATGAATTTTGGAACATTACTTACAACGGTTGAAGCGTATAAACTACAAGACATCTCGCTTGAAACCTTAACAACACTCCTGAATGAGACCCTTGGGGATTGGCTCATATCGCAAGGCGTAAATTCCCTCACGATGTTCGGAGATAACACAGTATGCCTGAACGTGAGAGGCGAGTTAAAACATACTCTATCAGTAAAGGGAATAGAAACATACTCCCGATTTCTTGTAATCTCACTGGACCAAGTGGCTGACAATCCCGAGGCGATAGCGGATGCTCTCAAAGCCTATAGTTCAGAGGGTGATGGGGCTTATGTTTGGGTTATTCCTGATGGCTACATGGCAGCGTTGACCCCAGCGGAGCAGGCGTGGGAACAGCACGGCGGCGGCTATTTCTCGCACGAATCCATCTGTATCTCCAACACTGCCGATATAAACACCCGTTGTCTCTTAGAGGTACTTTACGAAGATATTACGCTGGAGAACGTCTCCTGTGAGTTTGACGTACCAGCGCATCGTTCAGTGCATTACCGACTCGATAAACTCAAGGACGAAAACGGCGAACCGCTAATTGCCAAAGATGCCCCCGTCAGTTACAAAATCACAAGTCGTGATGCACGGGTTGTCGTGCAAGGGTCGCGTATCCTGACAAGCGGCGAAAACAGCGTGTTTGCCAGTTTCGGAACCGTTATGGCGTGGTGCCCGGTGTAATATTTGACATCTTTCGCTATTTGTGTTAAACTGAAGGTAAGGAGATAGAAGATGGATGTGCAAGACTATTTTGAGTTTATTGATGAAACCAGTATCCGCATCAAGGGGCACCGCATCTATATTGACGAGGTGTTAGAAGAACGCTTACAAGGCAAAGAACCCGAAGAAATCTTGTGCTGTTTCCCAAAACTGCCCTTAGAGAAAATCTACGCCACGCTCCTCTACTATGAGGCGAACAAAACCGAGGTGGAGGCTTACTTAGCACGAGTGCGGGAAGAAAAAAGAAAATCAGAAAAGGAATGGCAGCGAACCCAGGGGGCAACGCTTCTATTCGTTGAAGAGCGAGAATACCTCCGAAAAAAGCAGGCAAAACAGATTACTTCGGGAAAGTTCAACCCGCTTTGGAATGAACCTGCATGAGGGCACAATATCTACCCTAAAAAAGAGGTAAAGCATGGAACTGCAAGACTACTTCGACTTCAATAGCGAAATTGACATACGCATCAAAGGGCATCGCATTGCTATTCAACACGTGCTAAATAAGTATCGAGAAGGGAAGGGAGTTGAAGAACTCCACCGCCGCTTCCCGACTTTGTCCCTGGAGAAAATCTACGCGACTATCCTCTATTACCTTACCAACAAACCGGAAGTAGAGGTCTATCTTGAACGTGAGAGGCTTATGGATGAAGAAGCTGGAAAACTGATAGAGGCGTATGGCAGAACCCCTACACTGATTAATTGGGAAGAACGCTTAGAAGCAGCTCGACAAAAACTGATCGCCGAAGGAAAGTACCCCATGATGCCGCAACCAGCGTCAGCAGACCCCGCGGTGTGAGAACCCTTGTCGTCTAAAGCGCGGATTTATCATATTTCGCCGGTTTTAGAGCCGCCTAAGAGGTCCACTACTTTTCGCAAAGGGTCAGTTCTCAGGATTTATTTCCTTATTAACATTTTGCGGGTTGTCATGAAATCACCAGCAGTAACGGAGTCGCGTGTGGACTCCGTGGACAATGTATAGAAATAGACACCACTCGCAACAGGTTCTCCTACCTCGTTTTTGCCATCCCAATACGCCGCGCGGGTGCGATTCTCATAGATGCCAGCGACTTGATGTCCTAACGCCAACGTCCGAACCAAGACACCATCGGCAGCATAGATACGCACTCTGACATCTGCCGGTTCCGCCAGGTGATACGGTATCCACGTCTCAGGATTAAAGGGGTTCGGATAATTCGCAAGCAACGCCGTCTTTTTTGGCAGTAGCAATGCTAAAAGCCGTTGAAGATTCGCGATACCTTGCCTAAAGACGAGCGAACCGTCATTCTCAGCCTCTGCCTGTGCTATCCATGTCCGAATCATTGCTGGATCCAATTCCAAACTATCTATTGCAGCAACATAGAAAGGTGCAGCCGCTTCGGTTGATTCCCCGAAATATTGTGCGACAATAATGAGATCTAAAATATTAATAATTCCATCACCGTTCACATCTACTTGGGGATTGCTGGCGGCATCTTCACCTAAATATTGTGCCACCAGAATTAGATCCAGGACGTTTACCTGACCATCCTGATTGACATCCCAAGCCGGATACTCGCGGTCTTCCACAATGATAACAATTTCAGGAGCATCCGATGGGATTGCTTCACCGCTGCTGGAGCCAGCGTAGAAATTGCTAAGTGTCACTCGTGTCTCTCCGGCAGCCTTCGCCTTGAATGTAACCAACAGCAGCGTGCCTGTGCCGCTACCACTGCCCTTAAGCTTCGCTGTGCTGATACCTGTGATTTTACCTGCCGTGTTATCAATGAAGCCTTGGAGAAAGAAGGTATCTCCACTTTTCGCCTTCAGAAAATCGCCTTCGCTCACCTCAACCGCTTCAAGCAGAGCAGGATCAAACGAAATATCCGTCTGCCATCCTGCTAAATCAGTAACATCATTTGCGTTAAGACGAAGGGTGAAGGTATCACCCATACGAATCGGATCTGCATCTGTAGAAAGTGAGAATAGGTCATCACTGACATCCGAGACAGATGGATCTCCGACCGTAATGATAATATCAGGTGGACGAGAAGAAATGGTCTCACCGAGGCTGGAACCGGCTTGAAACTTCCGTAAGGACAACCGGCTCTCTCCATTCGCTATCGCTGTGAATGTGACAGACAGCAGCGTGCCTTTACCGCTAACCCCACCTTCGGAGATCCGCGCAGAACCTACACCGTCGATTCTCCCTGTTGTATTATCAATCGTGCCTTTCAAAAAGTGGGTGCGTCCACCGCCCTGCTTCAGAAAACTGCCTTCGCTAACATTATTTACTTTTAGCACAGCGGGATCAAACGTAATATCACCCTGCCACCCTGCTAAGTCGGAGATATTTTCTGTGCTGAGTTGAATGGTGAACCTATCGCCCACCTTAACCTGTGTCGCCGCTGTGGAAAAGGAAAATCTGGAACCGGGAGGTAATATCGTATATTCAGTATCTGGTGCAAATCCGAAATGAGCAGCTCCGCCCCACCCACCTTCATAATCAAAAACCGCAACTAACAAGACATTTTTTCCTTGTTTCAGCCTGACGGGAAAGGATTGTTGATAATCGGTTGCCCAATTCCCATCAAGTTTTTCGTTAACTAATTTGCCATTGAGCCAGACCTTGTGATCATTATCGCTTCCAGCAAACATCGTTGTCTGCTGTTCTGTGTCTGAACGCAAGATAATGGAACCATACATAACTCTATGCTGGTGGCTGTCATCAACACCAAGCGCACGCACCAATTTTCTTGTATTCGCGCCATTAGGATCAATTTTGTGGGAAGTCCACACATTACTTCCGACGGGTTCACCCTCCGTTGCCCCGTCAGTAGCAACACTTAGTTCCGTCATTTTACCTCCGCTTGCTTGTGCAAGCAGATCTCTGCCATTGTGAAAACCTTCTCCCGGAAGTACCACCCATAACCACGGTCCTACTATCTTCGCCCCCCCTTGCAGAACAGCGCTCGGGTTGCCTTGTGACCTAATAATCGTCTTCTCGGACAACCCGTCTAAAGGTGAAAAGTCAGATATCGCGTTGTTGCGCAGGTCTAATCGTTCCAAGTTAGTCAATCCCGCAAGCGGCGATACATCCGATATTTGGTTGTTTTCAAGATATAACACTTTCAACCGTGTTAAGTTCGCAAGTGGCGATACATCTGAGATGATATTAGCGTCAAGATTCAGATGCTCTAAACTTTTTAGATTTTCCAAGGGAGATATATCCGACATCTGGTTATTGATCAATTCTAACCTCTGCAACCGAGTTAATTCCGCCAACCCAGAGATATCTGAGATGTTACAGTCGTTAATTTCCAACCGTCTCAAATTTTTCAATCCCTTCAGTGATGGAAGAACCGCTATCGACCGGTCATTGCCAAATTCTATCCAACTGAGTCGTGGCAACCTTGCTAACGGAGAGAAATCAGAGATAGGTGTACGCCAAGCGTCAATTCTTTCCAAACTGATTAATCCCGCAAGTGGCGACACATCTGATACCGGGTTGCCTGAAATGCCTATCCCGTTTAATTTTATTAATCCCTTCAGTGGGGATAAATCGGTTATCTCGTTTTCCTCAAGTCCCAACCAATCCACGTTGATTAAACCAGCAAGCGGTGATACGTCCGTTATCCTGTTTCCTCGCAGTTTAATATTATTGAGTTGGGTTAAGCCTCTGAGCGGAGATAGATCGGATATGGAATTACGACGAAATTCTATCCGCTCCAGTTCTGTCACAGCCTCAAGCCCTGTCAAATTGCTAATTCCAGCGTCATCGGCATCAATCCGCGTCAACCTTGCCATATCCGCTGCTGTAATCAAAGCATTTGGGGCTTTACCGAGCAACTGTTCTATCACAGTACGAAGGTTCGGATCGGGGATAGAAACCAGATCACCGGGACGTAGGTCCGTCACCGGCTCGACTGGACGTGTTGTTGTGTCGCCTGGGGCATTCAGCGCGGAAATTACTTGGGCAAAATTGGAAGTCCATGCATCTCGGTTCACATCTCCGCCTTCCAATAACCCAGCCAAACCTAAACTCCGCAAACGCTGTTTATCGAGAATCTCTTGGAGGAACGTCTCAGTTTCTAAACCGACAGCAGCGGCAGCGTGTAATGCGTCCACGGGACCTTGAAATTCCTCGTGGAAACGATGCACAGGCTCAATACCACCAAAGACACCACCGGTCTTTTCGAGTGCCGCCCTGTAACGCTCCGTGTCTTCCTCTACAAGATCATCCATCACCGATTGCTCCACATACAGCCGCAACCCCTGATCTTTCACCGGGCCATCAGGGGCTTTTTCAACAACCGCGCGCACTTCGTCTTCAAACGTCTTCATCCCTTCCGTGTGGCAACCGATACAGGAGAGTCCATTCCGCACGGCAGGGTTGCTCGCCGCAGGATTCGAAACGATATTTGTTGGTGCCTCATCTATCCGGTTCCCTGACGCATCGGAGATATAGTATGCCTGCAAACCGTTCGGTAGATTGAACACCACTTCACCACCGTCGGCTCTGAAAGTCAGCGGATGCGTAAAGATATTCTGTTGACCTACACTCCCCGCAAAATCGTAACTTTTCCAATACGCACCATATCGCGAGGTGTGCCGTTCTACGACGCGGTTGTTATTCGATACCCCCGAATCATTGAAACCCGCACGCCAGACGCGAACACCCGGCGCACTGTCAATATTTCTCGTAACATTGACTTCCAGTTGTTGTTCTAACTCCCGATCCGTCTCTGGGAGGTCCAGAATATCGTGGTAAAGCGGTGGTAATGACGCATTCGCAAGGAACCAGTCCACATGAACAAACGGCACTTCGCAAGCCATCTCTGTACGCAAATGCGTCAACTTTTCGTGGAGACCTGCTTGCGTTTCTGGATCAAAGTCAATGCTGTAGGGATATTCCCGTTCAATCTGCGTCCACGCCTCGTTTCTGACATCCCATTCGTAGTGGCGCAGATCGATGTAAAAGATCGTCTCTTGGAGGTCAATTGGCTGGGGGTTAATGACATCAAAACCCCAAGAGAGACTGTTGACGAGTTTCGAGAGCGCGATCTTATAAGCATCAAGTGCTTCGGGACTTTCGCCAGCGTTATAGAGATGCGTCAACGTAAAATAACGCGCAGATGGACGATCAAATGCCGAGAGCCCCTCAAGATGCGCTTGAATAGTATCAAGCATCGCATCGGTCGTAATGAAGTTGACATCATACTGCACCTCCCAATCCGGCGCGCCTGCTTGAATCCAAAGGCGAATCGTCTGAATCGCATCATCTGAGAGTGCGGGTTGTCCCCACGGCATTCTCGGTTTTTCTGGCGTATCTTCAATTAACCGCTTTAAGAACTCGGAAGCATTCGGATTCCTCGGAACAATCGTCCCAGAGGCAATGAGTGCGGCGCGATCAATGATAAGGTCTTCGGTAAACGAGCCATGTTCACCATGACATAACAGACAGTTTTGTTGAAAGATAGTGTACACCTCTTGTGCGAGGTTATCTTGTGCTTGTGCTGTTCCAAATCTCAGCAAAATAAGTGGGAAAATAATTACGAAAAGATATTTGCTTGTCTTCATGGTGAATCTCCTCCAACGGGCGATGAATCTCCCTACTACAAACGAGCTGCTTGTAGTAGCGCTATTTATAGCAGGCCCGCGAACTATATGATTAAACCCCTAATCTACATCAAACCTTATTGAAAAAGAAGGCTGATAACTTACTTCCTTATCAGCATCTTGCGGGTTGCCGTGAAATCACCGGCTGTCAACGTATAAAAATAGACGCCACTCGCGACAGGTTCCCCTATCTCATTTTCACCGTCCCAATATACTGCCCGGCTCCTGTCGCTATAGATACCAGCAGCCTGATGTCCTAAATCCAATGTCCGGACCAAAACACCAGTCGCTGCATAGATATGAACTTGAACGTCGCTTGCCTGCGCGAGTTGGTAAGGTATCCATGTCTCCGGGTTAAACGGGTTTGGATAGTTTGCAAGCAATGCCGTCTGCTTTGGGATTAACGTCTCTAAAAGCCGTCGGAGGTTTGTAATACCCTGTTGAAACACAAGTGAACCATTGCTTTCAATCTGCGCCTGTAGTATCCAAGCGCGTATGACCGCTGGAGAAATCGCGCCGTTCATAGCAACGGCGGAGGGACCTGCGTTCCCCGCATCTGCGTCCATACTTTGTGCGACAAGGGTCAGGTCCGATATATTGACCTTTCCATCACCGTTTACATCCGTTCGCGGGTTAGCAAGTTTATTGTTTCCGAAGTCGCGTGCGACCAAGATCAGGTCCAGAATGGTCACCTTTCCGTCTTCATTTATATCGGCAACACGCGGTGTATCCAACACAAGTGAAGGCCCCGGTAAGTATACTGTGAATTCCGCGTTGGTATCAAACCCAAAAAAACCGCTCCACCAGCCTTCACCCTCGTAGACAGCGACTAACAAGATATTTGTTCCCCGCTCCAATGTGACAGGGAAACTCTCCTGATAATCGTCAGCATCCCGATCTACAGGTTCGTTGTGAACCAAAACACCGTTGAGCCAAACCTTAACAGCATCACCACTCCCGACAAACATCCTTGTGCGCTGTTGGCTCAGTGATTCGACGGTAATTGATCCGTACGCTACATGATGATTTATATCACCCAATCCCAAAGCTGTAGCGTTCACCATATCATTTATGTTATTGCCACCTCTCCGAGAGAGCTCACCAACTGTCCAGACTTTATTCCCGACCGGTTCACCTGCCGCTGCCCCTTCCGTAGCGATCGCCAACTCTGTCACTTCACCACCGCTGACTTCTGCGAGAAAATCTTTTCCAGAAGCAGCTGCATCTGAACCGGACATTCCATCTGTCGGTGCAATAACCCACAACCACGGTCCCTCTATTTTCGGTGCCGCGGGTGTGAATCCGGGGTTGTTATGCCGAATGATATGTATACTTTCAGGCAAGGCATCTAAAGGTGAAAAGTCCAATATTTCATTGTTTTCAAGGTTTAGCAAGGTCAAGTTAATTAATCCTGCGAGCGGTGATACATCTTCTATTTCGTTATTTTCCAGATTCAGACGCGTCAGCCCCGTTAGGTTCACCAAGGGAGACAGATCCCAAATCTCATTGCCAGCAAAGGATAATTCTTTCAATCCTGTTGCGTTTGCCAATGGAGAGAGGTCCGATATCTCTCCACCACAAATATCTATAACCTGCAATTTTGGTAACTTTGCCAAGGGAGAAAGATCCGATATGATGGGGGTCCCCCAAGAGTTGATGGTTCTTAGACTGATTAATCCTTCGAGGGGGGCGAGATCAATTGGTGGGTTTTCGTGCAGCCATATCCTTTCAAGTTTTATCAAGCCAGAAATCGGAGAGAGGTCAGATATTAAATTATCCTCAACAGCTAAACCGAACAAATTGATCAATTCTTCAATTGGGGAGAGATCAGATATTGAGTTATGTGTAAAAATTAGCCACTCCAAATTGATTAATCCGGCGATCGGTGACAAATCACTTATCACGTTGTCCCGCAACTCTATAACACGCAGATTGATCAAGTCAGTGAGTGGTAACAGGTCGGATATCAAATTATTATTGCATCTTATCTCTTCCAAATTTGTTGCAAATGTGAGTCCTGTCAAATTACGTATGCCAGCGTTATGCGCCTCAAGGTCCGTCAGCGTCGCCATCTCCTCCGCCGTAATCGTGTCTCCCTGTGCTTTACCTAAAGCTGTCGCAATTGCCGCACGCAGGTTCGCGTCGGGAATGTTAACGGTCTGTGCCATTGTTATCTGTGGAAACAAGAAGCACAACGTCACACAGAAGGTGAGGACGTAAACATAAATGTGTTGTCTTTTCGTCAGTTTATTCAATTTTTTATCTCCTTCTCCACTGCTGGCAAACCAACAAAAGTCGCTGCTTACACGCCAAAAAAGTTTGAATAACGTGAGTTTGATAAAAGTGAGATGTTGGGTTTCGCTTAGACGGACAACCCACAACTTGAGTTATAAT
>VXXH01000817.1 GCA_009835515.1 Candidatus Poribacteria bacterium | reverse complement strand
ATGCTATACTTTAGATAGCAGTAAATTGCCACATATTATTAAGGGAGGCATGGAAACATGGGCGGAATAGGCGGAATAGAAATTTTTATAATCCTTGTCGTCGCGCTCGTCATTTTCGGACCCCAAAAATTACCGGAGATGGGGCGTTCACTCGGGAAAGCGATCCGGGAATTTAAGAGTGCCGGTACCGAGATCCAAGATGAACTCACAAAGGCAGCCGATGAAATTGATAAAGACCCGGAACCGAACATCAAACCCCCGAAAGCCTCTTAACGCGAGCGGAATGCACTATGGAAGCTAAGGAAGCTAACGATGTCGCAATGACCTTCTGGGAACATCTCGAGGAACTCCGGCGGCGAATTATCATCGCTGCAATCACAATCGGTATCTTTACCGTGTTGTGTCTATCTTTTAGCGGACCAATTGAGAAGGTTATTATGTTCCCGTTGGGAACTTCTATGAATACGCTGATCGCAAGTGCCATTGATGCTATAGGCGGTTCTGAAGGATCAATATCGGGTTTTTTGGCAATCATGATGCGTGCTGGAACTTCCAATGTTAACGCTGAACTCATGAAAGTCGGCCCATTAGAGGGCATCATGGCGTTCTTAAAAATCGGGATTACTGCAGGGATCTTGTTGTCACTCCCAATAAACATTTATCAGGTCTGGGCATTTGTTTTTCCTGCATTAAATCGCGAAGAACGGCGATTTGCTATTCCGCTTTTTTTAATCATTCTCACATTTTTCATCCTTGGCGCTGCTTTTGCCTACTTTATTGTTACACCAGTGGTACTGCAATTCTCAGCACAACTGTATCCAGAGATGCCGAATAGATGGGACTTGCAAAATTACGTAAGTTTCATAACCCGGTTAATCTTAGGGTTCGGCATCGCTTTTGAGTTACCGATAGTGATGGCATTCCTGTCCCGTATCGGTGTGATTAACGCACGCGGCTTTCGTGAAAAGCAAAATTATGCTTTATTGGGGATTTGTGTGATGTCGGCACTGCTGACACCCGCAGATCCGTGGTCAATGCTGTTGATGGCAATACCGCTCTTCATTTTGTATCAACTCGGCATTTTTTTCGCCTACCTCGTTGAAAAGGAGCAAGAAGTATATGGCTAACGAGTCTTTGCGGCAACAACTCGCGCTGCTTTACCAATTACAAAAACGCGACTCGGAACTATTGTCAATCCAACAAAAACTTCAAACCATCCCACGCCAGATTGAGCAATTAGAGGCAGGGGTCGCTAAATATGAAGCGGACATCGCAGCAAAATCCGAAGAACTCGCGGAAGCGGAAAAAGCACAGCGCGCCAGAACCGCTGAAATTGAAATGAACGCTGTGCAACGCGAAAAATATCAAACCGAACAGCGGACTGTCACATCTAATGAAGCCTATACTGCCCTCGATCGACAGATCGAATTCCTTGACGAGCAAGACGATGAGGCAGAAGACGCTATCCTCGTTCTCATGGAAGAGAGTGATCGGTTAAAAAAAGAATTGGCAGAACTGGATGCTGAGATAAATCAGGAAAAGGAAAAAACCGCCACCGAAACCGAGCAATTCCGACAAGAACTGCGTACCTTAGAAACAGAACGCGGTGAAAAGTTAAAACAGCGAAAGGCGTTTCTTCCCAAAATCGATAAAGTGCGCAGAGACGAATATCACCGGTGGATAAAAGCACAACTGGCAAGCGAATCTGGCAGAGCACGCGTGAAAAGTGGTTTTATAGCCTTAGGCAAGGACGGCACTTGCGGCACCTGCCGCATCGCTATTCAACCGCAGACGCTGAAGGAAGCACAAAAATATGAGAAACCCGTTTACTGCTCAAGTTGTAAGCGGTTACTTTACGTTGAACCTGTCACACCCGATGTGCCGTTCCCATAGTAGAAACGATTCCCGAATCGCGACCGCTTGTAGGCGCACGCTCCGAATCGCGACGTTAGACCACACAAACCACTATACAACAGGAGACACCCACACGCGATGCCTTTTTTTGTGATTGACGAACAACCCGAAAAAAAAGTTTTTGACGGTGCCAGCATCCGCACCCTTCACGGCGAAAAACTGATGATGTCCTTCGTTAATTTGAAACCGCAGAGTGTGGTCGCTGAACATAGCCATCCCCATGAACAGATGGGAATGGTCCTTGAAGGCACATTTGAGTTAACCATTGATGGAGAGTCCCAAATCCTTAAAAAGGGTGATGCGTACCTCATTCCGTCCAATGTGAAACACAGCGCAAAGGCTTTTGATGAACCCGCCATCGCACTTGACATCTTTAGTCCACCAAGAGAAGATTACAAACCGTGAAGAAGATCTATCACGCAATTCAGGAACTTGAGGCAACTAACATCGTCACCGCTGGCGTGAGTCTACGCCATGGCGGTGTCAGTCGTCCACCTTACACCTCCCTGAATCTTGCCGAACACGTCGGTGATGATCCCGATGCAGTTGCAGCCAACAGGGAAATTCTCTTTCAGAAAACCGGCTTAACGCAGCTGCGTTACTGTCGTCAGGTTCACGGTACCGATGTTATTGATGGAGCTAACCTATCACCGGCAATCGGGACGCAACCTCCAGAAGCGGATGCACTCGTCACTACTCAGTGCAAAGTAGCATTAGGCATTTTCACCGCTGATTGTGTCCCCATTTTCGTATTAGATATCGAAACGCCCGCGATCGGCATTGCCCATGCAGGGTGGCGGGGCACGCTCGCACGGATAGCAGTAAACACCCTCGCCCGGATGGAGACACTATTTGGAACAGTTGCTGCAAACTGCCAAATCCATTTAGGTCCGTCCATCCAACAGTGTTGTTATACCGTCAGCACGGAGCTGCTCACCCAATTTACCGACCACTTCGGCGGCACCGTCCGCAGCGGCACAAACCTGAACCTACAATCGGCTAACGTTAATCAATTGGTTGAAATAGGTGTCCCCACCGCCGCCATTTCAGTATCGCCATTTTGTACTGCCTGTCGTACAGACCTTTTTTATTCCCATCGAGCTGAGGATGGACAGACAGGCAGAATGCTCTCATTTATCGGGCTCAACAGCAAAAGCTAAATTCCTCACTTCTAAAACACAGCCGTTCAGTTTCTTCCCAGAACTATTTTTACCGACAGTTGATGGTTTCCGACTACTGGCAATCGACAACCGAAAAATTTGCATTCCTTCTAAAAATATGGTATTATTAAATGTATAAATATCGCGAATTGGATGATTGTAGTGCCAGCACTGCCCGCAGCCGTAACCTCACGACAATTTGTAGCGTTATTTTCCCTATATGTTCCAGTTTGTTAGGTCCAATAATTTCTTAAGTTTGTTGTTAGACGACAATTTGGTAGATACCCAAGGAATCGTAAATGCGCGCGCTCTTTGTAACGTTGTCAATTGTTATAGGTTTTATTGGGTTGGTTTTTATCGTACGCGGTGGGACCCATCCTAACAGGTATCAGGGGGTTTTGGCGGAAAGCAAGACCGCGGTCCAGGTCACACAGATTTATACAGAGGCAACATATACGATAACGGTCGGTATCGGTATTATGAGTGTCGCTGTCTTAGTCGCTGTTATTGGTATTCTCTTTCATACAACAAACGAACCCTTAAATCCAGATACGCAATCAGTAGACGATTCTGAAGTCTGAAGAGCCTTTTTAATTCATTGAACCAATCTTGGAATCGAAAAATTGAATTCCGTTGCCAGTAATCTCTTCAGCATCAACGAACGTATCGCCCGCGCAGCAGAACGGAGTAACCGCACACCGGAGGCAGTAGAGCTTGTTGCTGTTACAAAAGGACGTTCAGTACCGGAGATGCAGGCGGTTCTCACTGCTGGTGTTACAAACATCGGTGAAAACCGAGTTCAAGAAGCGCAACAAAAGTACGCAGCAGTCAATTCTATTATAGATGCTGCCCGTTCCGACCCTGCTCATAAAACATGCCAATGGCATCTGGTTGGGCACCTACAAAGGAATAAGGTTAAAGCAGCGCTTGACATGTTTTCCTTGATTCATTCGGTTGACAGTTTGCGGCTTTTAGCAGAGATAGCGCGCCGATCCGAAGCGCAAGCACGACGAATAAAGGTTCTCATTCAGGTAAACACGACTCGCGAGAGAAGTAAATACGGCTTAAACTCGGAGGATTTGCTGGCGTTTCTGGCGGACGCGCAGGCATATCCGACGGCAAATATTATCGGTTTAATGACAATGGGACAGTTCAGTCCTTCACCGGACGCAAACCGTCCGGCTTTTGCTTTACTAAGGTCCCTTGCTGCGAAGGTAGAAGCTGAAGGATTCCCTGGGGTTACTATGCAATACCTCTCTATGGGAATGACAAACGACTTTGAGGTCGCTATAGAAGAGGGGGCAAATCTCGTTCGGATCGGTAGGGCGATCTTCGAGCCTTCAATGAGTTCGTAGGTTTCCATACATCATCGGTGCTGTCAGGAGAAAAAAGTGGTAGAAGACCTTCGATTAGGCGTGATAGGCGTTGGAAAGATGGGCGGCATTGTCGCTCGCAGTATTGCTGATGTCGTATTCCCCGCAAGACACATTTGGGTTACCGACCTTGATAGTACCCTCGTCCAGCAGCTCTGCCATGAAAAAGGCACCAGCGATGCCGGTGATATTGCTAACTTGGTAGAAAAAACAGATGTTATCTTCTGTGCAGTGCCACCAGCAGCTGTCCCAAATATTCTACCACAGATTGCGCACAGCTTATCGGCACCACAGTGGCTCATAAGCATCGCTGCGGGGGTTACGACCACAACTCTTGAGGCTTATTTTCATACCCCACCACCGATTGTTCGGGTGATGCCAAACATCTCGGCAGCGGTCGGGGCTGCAATATCGGTACTAACCGCTGGTACTGCAGTGAATGAGACACATCTTGGAATCTCACAGGAAATTTTCAACGCTTGCGGCACCTCTCTAATTATGGATGAACGTCATCTTGATGCTGTTACAGGGGTGAGTGGCAGCGGACCGGCTTATGTCGCCCTCTTCATTGAAGCACTCGCTGATGCAGCGGTACATGTCGGTATAGCTCGGGCGGATGCCCAAAAACTCGCAACCCATACTGTGTTAGGGGCGGCTACGATGTTAGCCGAAACGCAAGAACATCCAGCGGTACTCAAGAATCGTGTTACGACACCCGGCGGAACAACCGCCGCCGGTCTTCACGCCTTAGAATGCGGCGGCTTACGGGCAACACTCACAGAAGCTATTCTTGCTGCGACAGAACGAGCCAAAGAACTTGGTAACGCATAATAATTGGAGCATATAATAACAGCAACTATGCCTATACACAACCTCGCTCGGTTCATCGCTCGACTGCTTGAAATTTACACATTCGTAGTTTTGGTAAACGCCTTGCTTTCTTGGTTCGTTTTTGGCACACAAAATGCAGTCATCAGACAAATCTATTGGTTCACAAGTCGCATCGTCGATCCAGTTTTAAACCCGATTCGGAACGCCCTTCAATCAACGTCTCAGAACTTTGGAATTGACATTTCGCCTTTTATACTGATTATTCTGCTACAGATTCTGGCGCGGATACTCTGGTGATAGATGAGAGGATATACCGACCCACTTGATCCGGGAAAAAACTGAGAGGTAACTCGCACGAAAAACATAACCTTGTCAAATTGACAAATCGTTCAGAGACAAAAATACGAAGATATGAAAAAGCGAAACTCCCCTGCAAAGAACACGACGCTTAAACGGGGTAAAACCACGAGCCGAGAAGATAAGCTCCAGTTAACGGATAGGAGCCGCGAAAAAACCGTCTTGGATGTTTGGGCAGACACCGATGTTTTCCCCCTCGCAAACAAAAAATCGAATACTGCACAGCGCACCACGCCAAATGTAAGTTCGACACAACCGAACCACGTCTCTCAAACCCAAACCTACGTCCTTCGCGAAACTCCCACTGCTATTCATGCACTCACATTTGATACGCTTTGTAGAAAAATTTGCCAAGATGTCTTCCTCAAAGCATCGTTGATGCAAGGACATCAGGTTACCTACGTACCCGTATGGGAAACCTATCCGCTTTGGATTGAGGAACGCATTATCGCGGAGGCAAAATCCAAAGCTCCGATCAAACTCTCTGTCCTACGCAAGCGATGCCGCGCACGCCACAAGCAGGAATTAGAAATTCAGAAACAGAAGTTTTATCAACTCGGTATCTTTGCGGATTGGGATGCTTCTCAGAAAACCCTTGAATCACGACAGGAAGCACGACTCATCGCCCTCATAAGCCGACTACGCGATTCCGATTATCTGCACGATTTACCACAACTCAGTCCATGGTGCCCGAAGTGCACAGCCCCCCTCAATGAAGCGAATCTCCTACAAAAATCTGCACACGCTTTGAACGGTTATGTGAAGTTCCCTTTCAATTTCGGGTTGGAGGAATTTGGCATTGATGTCTCCTTTTGCATCCGGATGCCACATCTCTGGGAGATAGCCGGTACCGTCGAAATCGGGATTGCTGAGGAGGCTACCTATCTGCTCACTAAGCATGGAGAGGAATATCTCCTTTTTGCAGAACCGCAGCTTGAATATTTTTGTAAACATCTCACAAACAGCCAACCTGAGCCGAAACCTATTAAGGAAATTAAAGCCTCTGAACTCGCACAATACACTGTGACGCACCCACTCTTTCCATCGAAGGAGTTGAAGATTACCCCCATCCCTGAAACGTTAATTACAGAAACTCCTGACGAGTCAACGTCTCTCTTAAAATCCGGTGTTATCCCGCTAAACCCAGCACATCATCAACCCAGTTACAATATAGCACGGGTGTTAGAAGATATAAATGCTACACCTATTTTTGATGAAACCGGAAGGTTCACTGAAGAAGCCGGGCAATTGTGTGGTTTATATCTCTTTGATGCAGAAAAATTTATTATCCCTCAATTGGAGAAATACGGGGTCCTCCTAAAAACACATAACGACGAGATACACGCACCCCACTGTCCCCGCTGCAAGGAATTAGCCGTTTTCCGACCGTGTTCAAAATGGGTGTTCTCTATTGCTAAAAATAGTGCCACCAATCAACTGCTCAACGCTCAAGAATATTGGGATAATTATGGCGATATCAAAGATAAACGTATTGGCAAGGTCCGAGATATCGTCCTTAATTTCGGAGAATTACAAGTTTCCACACAACGTCAATGGGGGATGCCCCTGCCAATCCTGCTCTGTGACCAGTGTGATGAACCTCTCACCGATAAAAATACTCTCAATGCAATCCGCAATTCTATCCAGCGCAGCTTTGAATTCTGGTTCGGACTCAGCATTGAAGAACTCTTGCCCACTGATACCCGCTGTTTAAATTGTAATTCAACCGATTTTCGCAAAGAGGCGACTCTCATTGATAGTGACTTTGCTAATCTGCTTCAAATCATTGACAACTCTGACTTTAAGAAACCCCTCGGTGGACACACCAGCGTCATGTTTGTACCACAAACAGGGGTGGGCGATTCTCAGTGGACAAAATGGTTAGCCGAAATTAGCGTCATTTCCGCCGCGCTTAGTAGAAGTCGCCCAATTAAAGAAAGTCAACCCTTTAAGCAACTAACGCTTAAGACGCTACCAAAAATTGGTGGCAAAATTCAGATTGAAGACGCATTTCTTAATAAATATCCAGCCGATGTGGTCCGACTCGTCGCTTTAGCACCGAATATTGAAGCGAAACAGGTGAGTTCCAAACAACTTGAGAAACTTGCCGAAGGATACCTCGAGCAATATCAGCAGCTCCAAGCACTATTCGATGATATAAGTGAGTACCTCTACCCGTTTCTACGTGATTCCCGAAAAGCAAGCCAAAAGAAACAAAAGGATGCAGCTACGAAAGCCTCTAAAGATGAACAACCTTTCACCACCGCTAACGGACGCGAAGTTCAGACCGATTTCGCCTGCACACCTACCCATACAGATCTTGACGCACCGGGGGAGACCGCTGCTATTGGCAAAACACTTCCAATTGATGCGCTGGCAATAACTGTTACCGCGCAACTTTTGCAAGACGTACAACAGGCTTATCAAGCCGAGAATTTCTACGAAATGTGGACGCTGTTAACTGATTTTTGTCAGGACGACCTTCGCTTTTATAGCCACACAATGGAATCTCGGCCTACTACAACCCTACATGCGGCGCAAAGTATACTTTCAGAGATAACGACTCGACTCCTACAACGATTCGCACCCTTGACACCTTTTTTAGCCGAACATTTCTATCGGCTCATTTCTATAGAGGGCATCGCCAGTGACCGTAGTATCTTTCAAGGAAACTGGCACTCGCACTCGTCTCTGATTGGACAAAGCCTGCAACCTTCCGATGTGAAAAAAGACGAGGCAAAAGCGGAATGGGAGGAGGTCAAGAAGGTATACGATGCAAAATCCTAAAAAAAATGCATGGCAAAATGTTATGCTTTTGATTTGTGTGGCTGTGCCCGTGTTGATACTTGATTGGGGCACTAAGTGGTTGGTGCAGAAACACATTACTCAGGTAACAGAGATAATTCCCATTATTCCCGGGTTCTTCAACCTTCGGCACGATAGAAATACTGGGGCGGCTTTCGGAGTCCTCGCCGGGCATAGGGTCTTGCTGATTCTCATTACCATTGTCGCTTTAGTTTTCATTTTTACCTATTATCTCCGATTCAGGGAGAGTCGTTGGATGCAGGTCTCGTTAGGTTTTTTACTCGGCGGTGCTGTTGGAAATTTCATTGATCGACTCTATTTGGGGGAAGTTATTGATTTTCTTCAATTCGGGATAGTCAGTCAAGGTCTCTTTTGGCCCACCTTTAACGTCGCTGATATTTCTGTCTGCATCGGGGCAGGCATGTTGATTGTTTACCTGTTCCGACACCGTAATCAAGACCAGCAGGCTTGACTGGTTCTTCATTTAGTTTGTGGCACACTTTTTGTAGCATAGGAGACCGTTGGTTTCCTGTGGCACTTTCAAGGACGATGAGAGTACTAA
>VXXH01000211.1 GCA_009835515.1 Candidatus Poribacteria bacterium | reverse complement strand
GTGATATAGATGCCGCTAAAGCGCAAGCACGTGCCGAAGAACTCAATATTGCCAAGTGGTATCCCTCCATCCAGGAGATGCTTGCGCATGAAGAATGCGACTTGGTAGATGTCGTAACCGCCGACCATCTGCACTTTGAACCCGTGATGGAATGCCTGGAAGCAGGTAAACATGTTATTTCCGAGAAACCGCTCTCGCTTTATATTGACGAAGCAGAACAGATGGTAGCCAAAGCAGAAGAGAAGGGTGTTCACCTCGCTATCGACTACAATCGCCGATTCGCACCGGGATATGTCCAAGCACGGAAATGGTTTGACGCAGGGGCAATTGGGCAAACGTATTACTTAGACATGAAATTATCGCAAGGTGGCCCGGCTTCAACATGGAAGGGAGAATATTACCTACTTTACGAACTCGAGACGCATGCCATTGATCTGCTCCGCTGGTTCGGTGGCGAAATTGTTGCCGTTTGTGCGCAGATGGCGAAACCGCGGCAACATGAAGCGCGCGAAGGCGAGGACGCATGTTATACCAGCATGGCGATCTCGTTCCGTTATGAAACGGAAGTCGTTGCGACCCTCTTAGCGAGCTGGGACAGCGATTTTATCCACCCGATCGAACACCTTGAAATTTGCGGTTCTGATGGCGAAATCGTGGTCAATAATGTGCTCTCACGCGCCACTCTAATGAAACGAGATAATCAGGTCGTTGAAGAATATCGACCCTCCATTTTTAGAGCCGAACAGCTTGCTTTTGATGGGACATTCGCACTACGGATGGCGGCTCTCGTTGATGATCTACTCACCGATCGCCCGCCCGCACCGACAGGAAGAGATGGCTTGCAAGCACTACGGATTACCGAAGCGATTGTGGAGTCATGGAAGGAAAAACGGGAAATAACAGTTAAGCTCGATTGATAACGATATGTAAACCGTTTCTCAGGCAAGCCGTTTCTATGTGCAAGGAGGAATAAAATTATGAAACGCCATCCGTTTTTTTTAAGAGGAGTGCGTCAGGTACGACTTCCTAACTCTTCATATTCGACTGTGTGCGCTTGTGTCGCATCGCTTGTTTTTCTGTTTCTATCAATAAACTGCGGTCCGCCACCGCAAGGTCAATACCATGTCCCAGAATCCGCGATCACTGCCGCCGAGAGGAACATGACGCCTCAGTCAAAACAGAATCAATCCAGCTTGCCTGAAAATGCTTTCGTCCGTTTGCAAGAACGGCCATACGTTGGAAACGCTTTCAAGGCACCACCGAACGCGAATACCAGAGGTGGACTTGATGATTTCTATGCGAAGACGCGTGGCGCAGCACAGCACGCTGCTATTATCTCCAACTGTTCGTTCGATGTCCTAAAAGCGTTTATCGCGAAAGGGTGGGTTCCGATTGTAAAGATCGAATTTTCACGTGGGCACCCGGAGATTCTACCCTTAACGCGTTATAACGACGCTACAAGTGAAGTATCCTTTCAAAACCCAGCGAGTTTCTCTGAGCGTCGATTAAGTTATAAGGATTTTGAGACCTCTTGGACAACGAGTTCACGGAACAAATGCGTCTTAATCACGCCACAGCAGCTTTCGGACTCAGACCTTGAAAAAGTGTTAGGAAAATATTTACCGAAAGAAGCGTTCCAACAGGTCAGCATGAGAAGCCGTTGATACGACGTTAACTCGATCGTCCATCGAGGTATCCATACCTTAGTTTTGCCTGACTCGACAACATGGAAAAGGATAAAATTTTGAGAGCACTTCCGTTTACGGCTGTCACGATTAGCGACCAGTTTTGGGCACCTCGACAGAAAACGAATTCCGAGGCGACAATTCCACATGAACTCGCGCAGTGCCAAATAACCGGCAGGATTGATAACTTCGCGAAAGCCGCTGGCTTAATGGCCGGGGATTTTGAAGGGATCTTCTTCAACGATTCGGATGTCCATAAATGGATAGAAGCGGCAGCGTATACACTCTGGACGCATCCGAATCCAGAATGGGAAGCGGAACTCGATGAAGTCATCGCAAAGATCGCCGCGAGCCAACAGCCCGATGGTTACCTGAATACCTACTTTACATTGGTTGAACCGACAAAACGGTGGCAGAACCTCGGTATGATGCACGAACTGTATTGTGCCGGACACCTCTTTGAAGCAGGTGTCGCGCATTACCAAGCCACAGGAAAGCAGACGCTGTTAGACGTTGCGTGTCGGTTCGCGGATCTGATAGATAACACCTTCGGCCCCGGCAAACGAGACGGGTTGCCCGGACATGAAGGGATCGAACTCGCGCTCGTGAAACTGGCGCGTGTGACAGGCGAAGTCCGCTACATGTCCCTCGCGGATTACTTTGTCAGACAGCGTGGACATTCCCCGTCAATTTTTGAGAAAGAATTACAGAACCCGGACCTTCCGGGTGGACTCGGTGCATATCAACACCACTTCACACGCGATGGAAAATTCGAGGGACATTACGCCCAAGCCCATCTCCCGATACAGGAACAGACAGAGTGTGTCGGGCACGCTGTGCGCGCGATGTATCTTTATAGTGGTGCCGCCGAGATCGCTTACGAAACCGGTGATACCGCTATTACACACGCGCTTGAAGCCCTCTGGCAGAACGTCGGGAAACGTCTATATATCACTGGTGGTGTGGGCCCCTCTGGACACAACGAAGGTTTCACGAAAGATTATGAATTGCCCAATTTCTCTGCTTATGCCGAAACGTGCGCCTCTATCGGACTGATATTCTGGGCACATCGGATGTTCTTGCTGCGTGGGGAGTCTCGTTTTGTTGATGTATTGGAGACGGCGCTCTACAACGGCGCACTCTCCGGCATCTCGCTCGATGGCACGGGTTTCTTCTATCAGAATCCATTGGCAAGCCACGGGGATAGGCATCGACACGAATGGTTCGGTTGTGCGTGCTGCCCACCGAATATCGCCCGACTTCTCGCCTCTATTGGACAGTACATCTACGCCGAATCGGAAGAAGGTTTATGGGTGAACCTGTATGTCGGCGGCACCGCCGATGCGATTGTCGCACGGAATGTCCCAGTGAGACTGACACAAGCAACCGATTACCCGTGGACAGGCGACGTAACGCTAACAATCACGCCACAAGCACCGGTATCCTTCAGTTTGAAACTACGGATTCCGGGGTGGTGTGAAGAGTTTGAAGCACGGGTCAACGGTGAAGTCTACAACGCACAAGCGAATTCGGACGGTTATCTCTCTATCACACGAGAATGGCGCGCCGGTGACCGTGTGGCACTTCAACTCGCGATGCCTGTTACACGTGTCCACGCGCATCCACTTGTGAGAGAAAACCTTGGACGCTCTGCTTTACGCCGCGGTCCGCTCGTCTACTGTTTTGAAGATGTTGACAACCCTGATGGCGCGTTTCAGACGCTGGCTCTCACCAACAATAACGCACTGGAGACGACATTTAATAGTGACTTATTGGGAGGTGTAACGCTTATCCGTGGTACGGGCAGCGTCCTGAACGATACCGAGTGGGGAGATAATCTCTATCTCACGGGCCCGAGTGCGAAGCAGATAGAAGTTACCGCGATTCCGTATTATGCATGGTGTAATCGTGGCACCGGCAAGATGGCAGTGTGGATCCTCTAAACTATACCTATTAGTACTAACGCAGCTCCCATAGGAGAATTGTCCCGTCGTGGCTTCCACTGGCAATGGTGTTTCCATCTGGAGAAAACACTACGTTGTTAACACCCCCCGTATGTCCCGTGAGTGTTGCTATGTGTTCTCCTGTATTTGTGTCCCAGAACTGCACCGGTTTGTCCCTACTGCCAGTAAGCACTTTATCCCCATTCGGTGAGAACACAACACTGATGTACCTCAATTGAGGCGGTGTTTTAATTATAGTTTTCTGCTCTCCTTCGCGAACGTCCCACAGTCGAACCGACTTGTCGTCACTTGCACTTGCCAAAGTTGTACCATCCGGCGAGAATGCGATGGAATTGGGACCTTGCGTATGTCCTTCAAGCGTTGTTATAATCTGCCTTGTTTGAACGTCCCACAATCGGATTGTTTTGTCATTACTGGCACTGGCGAGTGTTGCGCCGTCTGGAGAAAAGGCAACGCAATTGAGAGCTGCTGTATGTCCCCTGAGTGTGGCTATTTGTTGCCCTGTTTGTGCATCCCAAAAACAGACCGTTCCATCCCTACCGCCCGTAGCAATAGTGTTTCCATCGGGTGCGTATGCCATAGATCTAAATGCGTCCGGATGCTTTACAATTGATGTTTCGGGCTTTCTTGTGTGTTCCTGCGATACATCATTGCCAGCATCCCACAAGCGGACTGTCCCATCCCTACCGGCAGTAGCGATAGTATTCTCATCTGAGGCATAGACAACAGCAGTGATATAATTCGTGTGCCCTTTGAGTGTGGCTATTTTTTGTTTCGTTTGAACGTCCCATAAGGAACCGACTCCATTCCGATTCCCTGAAAGGATAGTTTTTCCATTCGGCGAATATGCCAAAGAAGTGAGACTACCCGCATAACCTTTGAACGTTGTTCTGTGTTTTCCTGTTTGAATATCCCACAACCGCACCGTATTGTCTGAACCAGCAGAAGCGAGCGTACTTCCATCTGGGGAAAACGCGATGGATGGAACACCTCTGCTATGCCCTTCAAAGGTCGTTATAGGGTCGCCTGTTTGTATATCCCACAAGCGGACTGTATCATACGCGCCAGTAGCAAGAGTCGCGCCATCAGGCGAGAACGCTACTGTAAAGACATCTCCGTTATGTTCTTTGATCGTAATTTTATGTGTACCTGTCTGTTCGTCCAACAATTGCACTGCGTCAGGATAGGCAATGGCAAGGACTTTTCCATCCGGTGAATACGTAACAGAAGAGACCCGTCCCCAGTTTTCGTTGAGCGTAGATTTGTGTTCTCCTGTTTGTGGATCCCACAATTGCACCGTCTGGTCATTACTGCTGCTTGCGAGCGTGCTTCCATCCGGAGAAAATGCGACACAAGTGATCCGTTTCGTATGTCCTGTGAGTGTCGTTATATGTTCTCCTGTTTGGACATTCCACAATCTGACTTCCGGCACTATTTTTTCTATTTCTTCAATACTCCCATTGCCGGTGGCGAGCGTACTTCCATCCGGAGAAAACGCTATTGCTGTGATAGTCCATGTATGTCCCATGAATGTGCCTACCTGCTTGCCCGTGTCTACATCCCATAAGCGTACAGTTTTGTCTGAACCGCCACTCGCGATAATAGTGCCATCTGGCGAAAAAGCAAGAACATTGACCACTTCTGTATCCCCTGTGAACAGATCAAGTTCTTTTTCTTCACCGAGACGTACATCATAGATCCAAATCCCGATAGCACTTCCAACCGCGAGTCGTGTACCATCCGGCGAGAAAGCGATATTTCCTGTCATTTCGCCTTTACCGAGACGTGCTTTCGCGCCTTCGGGCAGCCGCCATCGCGTGTAGTCTCCGGGATCAGATAAAACCTGATTTGATGCCTGCCCTGTGTTATTACCTCTCCCGGGAGTATCGGAATTTTCTCCTACTAAATTTCGGACATCCGGTTTTGCATTGTTGAGTGCCTCGCGAATCATCGGTTCCTCCTTTTTTAGACGTCGTCGGGCGCGACTGAGTCGACTTTTGATAGCACTTGTAGATACGCCTAAAAATCGGCTAATCTCTTCACACGTCATCTCACCAAAGTAGTAGAGGGTTATCACTGTTCGGTCACTCTCTTTTAATTTGGAGAGCAACTTTTTAACGACCTCGCGTTGTGTCTCTATTGATCCTTTTGCTTGTTCCGCTGCGATATATTTGGAATATGCAGCACCTTCTATCACGTCAATGCCGGTATCTTCAAGGGATTCAGTTTCGATACGTCTTTTACGGAGCCATGCGTAGCATTGGTTAGCTGTAATTACATAGAGCCACCCAGAAAACTGATTCGGATTTTTCAAAGTTGACAGGTTTTGATAGACTTTGAGAAAGGTATCCTGCGTAATCTCTTCCGCGATGTGAAAATCTCCGATCTTTCGCCAAGCGAGTGAATGCACCTGCTTTCGGTATTTATTCACCAAATTCTCAAAAGCAGCATCATCACCCGCGAGGATTCTGTGTATCAGTTCAACATCGTTATTTTTCATCGGATACCTCAAGAAAAGTACAGATTGCTCATTGTCGTCTCAATATATAGTGACGCGGAGTAGGGCAAAAAGGTGGCACAATTCAGAAAAAAATTATTTTTATCCAATTTCTTTGCGCAGGAAAGAGAGAAAAGTACTAATGAACAGCACCAATAGGAACAGAATCAAAAGCAGTAGGTCAACAATTGCGGCGTTAAAATCCGCACTAAAGCGGTGTCGATCTTCAAATTTGGGGATGGCCTCGAAGTTCACAGGTTTCTGTGATGTACCTTCGGGGATACCAATAGCGTGCGGACTCTCCGGATCTGTTCGATCTGTATCAATGAGGAACTGCCGAAACTGTTTCGCGTATTGGCGTGTTTGAGAGATGAAGTCTAAATGGCGGGGCAAACCGGTGCCTGCAAGTGCCTCAAAAGCGTACTGCACAACCGCTGCTGGTGAAACACGGGTCAGGGACCGAGCCGTTTGGATCTGACGGAGTTCGGTGGAGAGGTAATCTGCATGCAAGCGATCGCGTAATTCTGCGTCTTTATTGACGTATTCCGCCCCTAACGCTGTCGCGACCGTCGCAGGGATTTCTCGTCTCGGAGGTTCTTTAATCCGAGCAAAATAGCGTGTCTGTAAATCTTGACGCGAGTTCCGATACTGCGTCACGAATTCTTTCGGGGATGGCCGGGCGTGCAGGCGACTGCTAAGGGAGCCAAGCGCGTTTGGTGTCAGCACCACCCAAACCGTCCAGATCAATAGGAGGATGACCAGACTCGTTGAAGACTGTTTAGTAAGCGTCGAAACGAGGATGCCTAATAAAATGAAAATTGAGGTATAGACGAGCGCGACACAGACGATGACCCCCATCCGCATCCAATCGCTACCCTTGAATTGAATGGCTTCAGAAAGATATATGATGGAAAGACTAACAATTGTTCCAATCAAAAAAGGGATGGCGATGCTAAAAAATGCGCCGAGAAACTTACCACAAATCACGGCGTTCCGTGAAACGCTGTTTGCCAACATCAACCGCAGTGTTCCATGTTCTTGCTCACCAGAGATCGCATCAAACGTAAATAGAATGCCCATGAAACTCAACACAATAGCCGTTACGAATGCCCAATCAATTTTGATAAAATCTGGCAGGATGCTCCACGTATTTGACCTGCGCGGTGAAAAAAATCCGAGATCGGGACTGGCTTGCGGATAGACTAATCGCCAGATTTCTGTGAACCGGTATGAGGTGTCTTCCCCTTCCCAACGGCGAGTTCGACTAGCGGTGCCGCCGCGAACATGCCTAAACAAAAGGTCTGTTCCCCCATCTGCACAAAATGCTAAAGGGCTCGGTTTTTTATAGAGGTCGCCAGGCCCCTTTAACACCAAGTGATAGAGTGTGTCAGAATGCCGTTTCAGCCGGTTGTGCGTCGCCGCAACGTTGTTCTGATATATGTTCATTTGCTGCTTGTATTCTCCGAGATACGCAACAGCATTGACGATCATCAGTATCAAAATCAATAACGTTGTCAGTGCAAAACGGAGGCTACTCAAGTGATCGTAGAGTTCACGTTTGACAATATGAAAAATCATCTTATGTCCTCGGTGGAAGACGGTGTTTGAAGTGTTGGGTTTCACTCACACCTTTTCGAGGTTTGGTCCCTCTTTTCAGCTCCGTTCAACCCAACCTACAGCTAGATTTCCTGCCTGACGAAAATGGCGAAGGTGGCAAGGAACAGCAGAATATTGAGTAATAGCAGCAACTGAAGATCGGGGAGTGCGCGTGAAGCGTTTGTCCAGAGACTGGCACGCTGATATACAAATCTCGGTAGATCATCTAAGTTGATGGTCCCTTTATCGCTGGCGAACCACTGTCGGCTTGAGAAGGCATCTTTATCATAAAAGTAGTCAATCAGCGTGCGTCGATACTGCCTCGCGTCTTCAAAGAAATCGGTAACCCCATAAAGATCGGTTCCTGCCCACGCTTGTGTTGCGAGGTCATACATCGCGGCAGGGGAGAGCCGAAGCAGGTTTCGCGCTATTTTTGCTCGCCAAAACCGGGTCTGCTTGAATACCGGCATGCGCACCAAACCCATTTTCTCTGCGGCACGAATGCGTAGCGGTGTCAAGAATTGATGGTAGCGGATGGCGTGAGGAATAAATTTCTCGGATTCCGGGGTAATGACCCGCCAATCATAAGATTTAAACTCTATATGATTTGCTATCTCTAAGGCACTTACACCAATGTGTACCAAATACCTGTCCCTTAAGAAGCGGTCAATTTCTCCGTTGACTCCATTGTTCTTAAGATATTCTCTCTCTTCTTTGTTAACTGTCTCTTGTATTTGCCAAATTGCGCCGAAACTGGAATTTATCTTACTATCTCGTTCACGGGTTAACTGGCTGACCGCGAACACGCTAACGGAGGGATAGACCAATATCAGTACTACCCAGATGAATAGAGAGAGCATGAGTGCTGTGGCAGTGCGGTGCACCCCGGCGGAAATCAGCAGCCCGATCAAGTAGATAGCAGAGAGATAGATAATCGAAGTTAGCAAGATGCCTGCGATTCTCAGAAAATCGTCTCCACTGAAAAAGATTGATCCTGATAAAACGATCCATATTAAGGCAATAGCGAAACTGATAATGAGCGGAAAAACCAGACAAATCATCGCGCCAAAGTATTTCGCTCCCAAGATAGCACTTCGGCTTACCGGGTGGCTCATTGTGAGCCGCAATGTGCCGGCTTCGCGTTCTCCAGCAATCGCATCGTAGGCGAACAGTAACGCGAGTAGAGAAAGAACAAATTGAAAAATAAAGACTAAGTCAATTCGATAAAAATAATCAATGAAAAGGTTACCAGAGCCGTGGGACTCGGCATCCCAGAGG
>VXXH01000659.1 GCA_009835515.1 Candidatus Poribacteria bacterium | reverse complement strand
ATCGCTGCCTATCAAAAGGCGATTTCATTGGCACCCGGCAACCTGGATTACATCGAATATTTCGGCGAATTTTACTTCCGAGAAGGCGATCGTGCGAAAACTTTGGAAACCTGGAACCGGATGGTTGCTGGTGATAAGGCAGTCGCCGAAAATTATGACCGTCTCGCGAAGCTGCTTGATAGCAAAGCACGGGTCCTAAACAGCAGCACCGAAGCCATCGCTGCAAGCCGAAAAGCCGCTGAGTTAGCACCTGATGTATACCGTTATCGTGAGGCGTTGGCGAAGCGACTTGTGGAGAACAGAGATTATGACGAAGCACTAACGGAATACACTGAAGCCGCGAAACTCGCACCAAACGAATTTTTCGCTGAACAGATGGATAACCAACGCATCGAAATTTATCGGCGACAAGGGACGCTTGTTGAAAAAATCGGTGCACTGGAAACGGCACTTGAAAAACCAGACATTGCGGCTGCGGATGCTTTCAACCAATACAAGCAGCTCGCTAAGATGTACCTCAAACTCGGCAATACCACCTACGCACTCGAAGTCCTTATGAAGGCGAAGGCTCTTGAATCTAATGACGTCCTTGTTAACCGTTGGATCGCGGAAGTATACATTTTGCAGGGACGACGTGACGATGCCAACGCTATCTATACCTACCTGATTGAAGTTGACAGCGCAAATGCCCGCGAATACTATACAAACATCGCGCGTTCCTATCTCGAAGTGATGGATTTTGATGCCGCTACAGATGCAGCGAAGCAAGCAATTGCCCACAGCCCACGCAATCCTGAAGGGCATCAGATGCTCGCACGCATCGCAAAACAGGCGGGAAATTATCAGACTGCTATTGATAGCTTCAAGCAGGCGATTCGGCTGCGACCGGAATCTACCAACATCCGTTCCGAACTTGCTGAAATTTATAAACTTTCAGGAAACCCCCGACAGGCACTTGAACAGTACTGGCGGTGTTGGGAATTGAGTCGAAGCATCACTGATAAACTCGCTTTTGTCAAACCGCTTTCTGAGGTATATTACGACTTGGGACGACGCGGCGAGTTGGAAGAACGATTGAAACAGATGGCGAAAACCAACACATCGGATGTAGGTTCCGTCGTCGCATTGGCGAACCTCTATCAGATGGAGGGCGACTTGCCTAACGCACATTTCCAACTGGCCCGCGCTTTAGATCGGGAGCGCAATAACCCAGACCTCTTGGCACAACTCGTCAAAATCAGCCTTGATCTCGGTGATACACAGGACGCACTCACCTATCAACAGCGACTCGTCAAGGCACAACCGAATCCTATGCATAGGCAACGCCTCGGTGAATTACTATTTGATGTCGGGCGCGAACAAGAGGCGATTCAGGCGTGGACCAAACTCCTCCATACCAAAAATCAACCCTTTGACGCTGAGATTAAACTCGCGACTTTACTTATTCAGCACGGATTGTTAAATGAGGCGATTTCTGTGCTTGATCGGGCAGCGGAAAAGGTAACAGGTCCAAACGCGCATCTTGAATTATATCAGCTGGGTGATGCCTTCGTCGAGATGAACGAATATAACCGGGCACGTCCACTTTTTCAAAAGGTGCTTGACATGCCTGCCCCCCTGATAAGGGGGGATCAAGGGGGGTTACCGGCGCAGAATGCAACACAGAACCTAATCACAAATACACCGCACGCGACATCTGGACCTCCCGGAATCAGGACTGATAGATTTGATTTGCCGCGAACGCTCACCTCCCGAATTCAGCGATCCGCATTTCAGATTCAGGGTGGACGGCAAACCCAGTGGATACCCAGGAACTTTGAAGAGGCGCAAGCAGGCGCGCTCGTACAGATAACGACTATCGCGCAACAGCAACGACAATTGGGAGAACTCATCAACCAGCTTGAAGCACAGGCTAATGCCGATCCGAAAAACATAAAGATCCTCGAAACCTTAACACAAATCTATATCTTAACCGGCAATACCGACAAAACGAATGAAACACTTGAACGGCTAATTGCCGCATCACCCAACGACCCTGTCTATCACGGAACGCGCTTGACTCGATTAATCGGACAAGGCATCAGCTATGAAACGCTGAAAAAATATCTTGATGAAATAACCGCTTTAGCTCCTGACGCACGGCTCTGGTATATCGCACGATATGCAAGTAACTTCTATCGGCACGGACGGAAAGAAGATACCGAGAAACTCGTGGTAGAACTTGTAGATGCAGAAGTGTCTGACCTCAATACGGGGGCGACGATTGTCAGTACGCTTGCACGGATGGGGAAAACAGACGCTGCTGAGAAAATCCTTACACAGATGTCAGTACCAGGGCTTTCAACGCCGCAACGTCAGTTAGCACAGAATACACAACTGCCAGCAAGCAGTGTAGGGGTTGGGTTCCCAAACCCTTACGCATCACAGCAATGGCGTCAGTATCGGGATATTTATCAAAATCTCGCCACTGCTTATATTCGTGAAGGACAGACCGACAAAGGGATTGCGCTGTTCTGGAACTTCTTTGAGCGAACCAAACCACAAGCGACAAACGCACGGCGCGTCGCAACCTTAGCATACGCAAATCGCTCTTACGCCGGTTACACATCCCTACAGACAAACTATCCATCGCCGACGACTTACTACGATCAAAACCGTTTACAGTTCCTCCAGCGGGTTTTCAGCCAATTGTGGTCCCGCAATCAGCAGGAGGCACTCTACAAAAAATTGCAGACTGAATTGGAGCGTGCGACACGGAGAGACCGGATCTACCCGAGTTTAGCACTCAGTTATTGCTATTGGTGGGCAGGGCAGCGGGACGATGCCCAAGAGGTACTCGCCGCTCTTCAAAAGGAATTTCCTGAGGATCTCACCCTTAAACTAAACACGATTTTTGCCGCTATCCAAGCAGGGCAACACGCCGCAGCATTCAAATTAATTACCGGACTCGCTGAGGCGGATCCAAGAAACCGCAAACAGTACCATGAACTCACACTGCAGCTTGCCGTGCAGACAGGCGATACCGTTGCTGTACGCGAATTGGTGACGAAGGTGCTCAATTCACCGAGTGGGGCTCGGGAACTTTATCAATTCTCGCAAATGCTCCAACAGAACGGACTCACGCAATACGCAATCGCTATTGCCAAAAAAGCGATGACCTTGGCAATAGGTGAACGGGATCCGAACTTCCTTGTAGATTTAAGCCAACATTTGGATGACTTAGGACGCGGACAGGATGCCGCACGGATCGCCGCGCGCGCAATGCAGTTCGTCAACCAGCGCGACCGACACGGACGCACATTGTATTCGTGGGACCTTCGACGCGCCGTACAAACCGCCGGGCGGGCAAAAGGGTTGCGTGAACGCGAACCTCTGCTCGTTGCAGCTACCCAGAAAGACCCTAATTCGTTTCAGGCACGCGTCAGATTGGCGACGTTCTATGAACAGACAAATCAGGTGCAAAAAGCAGCCGAAGCGTTTGACGCAGCACTTGCCCTGCGTCCTCAAGACACTATGACACGACAGCGATACGCGCAGATGTTAGAGCGCCGCGGCAAGGCGAAGGAAGCCGCAGCACAATATCTGATACTTCTCAAGGCGAATCCGAATGCACTCAACTACAACTATTATCAGGTCATGCAGACTTTCTTTACCGCAGGCAAAGTTGATGAACTCGTTTCGCTCGCGAAAGATATGATCGTTCCATCGGTCGGACTGAACTATAGCAACTTTTTCGCAGAAGGCGTGGCACGTCAGTCCCTCGAAAACAATAATCCTAAAGCCGCTATTGAGCTCTACGAAAAAATTATTACCCTGCAGCCAAACAACGCTTCTTCCTATACCGCATTGGCTGCCGCTTATGTCGCTGCAGGTGATCGTGAAAAGGCGATCCAGCTCCTGCGCGAAAAACTCGACGCAAAAGATACGACACTCTCACGAGATCCACACGCACAGGTAGAGATTGTATCAAAACTGACTGAGTTCTACAAAGCATCAGAGCAGATAGCGGAATTGCTAACCGAATATGAAGCAAAACTCGATGAGAAACCCGACGACGCGTTGCTAACTTATCTCGTCGCTTCTATGAAGATTACAGCGGACGACCTTGAAGGAGCAGACACGCTCGTTGACAAACTCCTTGATGATTCAACGCCTGTGGACACACACTGGTTAAACAATCTCGCCGACGCTTACCGAGGCGCGAATGACAGAGATCGTGAACTGCGTTTGCTTGAGGCTACAATCGCAAAAATCAATCATCAAGATACACGGCATCTGACGGAAACCTATCAAAAACTTGGCACGGCTTATGCCAAGAAGGGTGAGAAAGAGAAAGCGCAAGATACATTCCGTAAGATGGGGACCCTCCGCCTACTTCAGGGGCATGGCTCGTATGAGAAGGAGCAAATCGCGAACACGTACCTGCAACACGAAATGTGGGATGACGCTGAGGCACTCTTTACCGAGATCATTAATGACTTCTCAACACAACAGTGGACCCGTGAACAGGCGCAACGACAGTTGATGCAAATCAAGCAGCGACGTGATGGGTTGGCGAAGACAACCCGTACGCCTGAAAAAACGGAAAAGTTTGATGTCGGGATGCAAAGAACGTTAGCACAACAGTACGTCCAACAGAACGAGGTCAAAAAGGCGGTAGAAATTTACGAGAAACTCGCAGAGGTGATGCCGGATGATCTCGAATCACGCGCACAACTCGCAAATCTCTATTCACGTCAAAATAAGCACGATAAGGCGGTAGATACTTGGAACGCCTTACTTGACGTAGATCCCGAAAACACGAAGTATCAAGACGGACTCGTTGATTCTTACCAAGCTGCTGACAAAACCCCCGAAGCACTTGAACTCGCACAGCAATACATTGAGGCGGATACAGAGAACGGTGTTCACTATGCGCGGCTCGCGAAACTTTATGCTGCCGAAGACCGCGTTGACGATGCCATTGAGGCATATAAAAAAGCCGTTGAACGTAATCCCGGTGACGGGCGCGTCTATCGTCAATTGGCACAACTCTACCTTCGGAAGGATGATCTGGATGCCGCAGAGAAGGCATTCAAGGATGCCATCCAATACACAGGACAAGAGTGGGAACGTCGGAGTATAGAACGGCAGCTCATGACTGTCTACAAGCGTCAGGGCAAATTAGAAGAGATGCTAAAGCAGGCGGAAGAGGCTGGCACGATAACGCTTGAGATGCAGCGAAACCGCGCACAAGACTACCGGAACGCCGGTGAATTTCAGAAAGCAATTGAGGCTTATAAGAAAGCCTTGGATATGACCACGCAAAGCTATGAACGCGGGAACATCACCAACGAGTTACTGAAACTATACGTCCAAGTTGGCGATAACGATTTGGCGGTAGAACTCTATGAGAATCAGTCTCAGTCCGGTCCAATGGGTAGTTTCTCTATTAGTTCCAGTTCGTCCGGTTTCAAAATTATGACTGCTGGAGATGAGGCGCGCGAAACCTTGATTAATGCCTATAAAAATCAAGGGAAACTTGGTCAATTGGAAACCATCTTTAACGACAAACTCGAAAAGGACGCACAGAATCCAGCGGTTCTTGAAATGGTTGCTGAAATTTACCGGAATGCACGCGATTATGAAAAGGCGGCAGAAGCATATCAGGCACTTTGCAAAGCACTACCCAGTAACCTCAATAGTTTTTTCTATGCCGCTGCCGCGCTGCAAAAAAGCAACCAACCAGAACTCGCAGAAAAGTTGATCAGTCAAGGTGAGACCGCTGTTTCAACCAATCCGCGCGCACCATTCGATATCTTTTTACTCATGACACTCGCATCTATCTGTGCTGACGGTGAGTTGTACGATTCGGCAGTCAAGTTTGCTGAGGACGCTGTGGCTGCAAGCTCACGGATGGGCGGTGGGCTCTCTTCGCTGAACGAGTATGTATACGAAATTCTCGGGCAGAGTTACCTCGGCGCGAAACGGTATGAAGAAGCCGTTGACGCTTATAAACAGATGGCGAACATTGCCAGATTTGACCAAGGGCGGGAAAGAGCAGAGGCGGCAATACGTCAGGCTTACACTGAAGGGAAACTCTATGAAAAGCAGATTCCCGAGCAGTTACAGAAGATCAAGGAAAACCCCGATGACCTTGACGCACATTTCACACTTGCTGAAAGTTACGAATTAGGCGATAAGGTTGACGAGGCAATCGCCCAATACCAAAAAATCAGTGAACTTCAACCTGATGATGCACAATGGCACAAAAAAATTGGCGATCTCTATCAAAAGCACCGTCAAACGGAGAAAATTGTTGAAGATACGGCACTGGATTTGGCTGGAAACGGAAGCTTCGTGGAGATTACCGATAGTGCTGCGTTGAACAATATTAGCCAGCAGGTAACCCTGACCGCATGGATCAAACCGATCGAATACCCTAACAGGTATACCCCCATTCTTTATAAGGGGGATGAGCGGACACCCGAAATCAGCAACCGAAGCTACACACTCTGGCTGCGGAATGATGGTACAATCCAATTCGCTGCATCGCCAAGTGGTGAGGCGGAGAGAGGTGTATATTCACCGCCAGGGTCGGTTACACTCAACAAGTGGTACCACGTCGCTGGGGTCATTGATGCCCCAAGGAATTTCATTAAACTGTTTATTGATGGTGCTGAAGTCGGGACCCGAGACTTTAGAGGGAATCAGAACATTTATGAGAGCAACCTGCCCGTCCGAATCGGTGGTTCTCATGAAGAAGAATGGGTAACGCATGCCTCATTTATAGGGCAAATTGATCGGGTCGCTGTCTGGGATGTCGCGCTAACAGCGGATGAGATCCGTTCAAATATGAACACTCGATTGAAAGGGGACGAACCCGGCTTAGTCGCTTACTGGGAATTTGACGGAGAAATGGAAGGGCATATCCCTGACGCGTCACCTAACAAAAACAACGGTAGACTGGTCGGGGAGGCTAAATTGGAACCTTATACTCGTCGGATTGTAACTGTGGCAGACGTAGAACAGTTGACGCAGGCAGCTGCAGCATATCAAAAAGCGATCCAACTTGAGCCGACCTCTTATGAATTGTACAACCTCTTGGCACAAACCCACGTGAAGGCAGATCGGTTGTTAGAAGCGGAAGCAGTGTACCGTCAGGCATTAGATGCTTCCCTTGAAGAGAGCGAAAATAATGCCGTAGTCCGGAGCATCTGGAAGCTTTACGCCGACAAAGATCAGAAAGATAAAGGAATTGCTGTCCTTGAAGAATTAAGACCGAAAATGGGGACGAGTACTTCTTTGCTTGAATTGTTGGGTGATGCCTACAAAGCAGCGGGCGATGCTGAAAAAGCAGATGCGGCATACACCGAGTGGCTAACGATCCAAGATAAAAACGCAAACCGGCGTCAAAGTCCCGCTGGTTATCGCAATCTCGCAAGGCAGATTCTTGACAAAGGTATCATGCCGGAAAAAGGATTGGAATACGCTGAACGCGCATCGCAAATGGGGTCCGGGGCAAGCTACACCGAAACGTTGGCGCAGGCGTATGTAGCGAACGACCGGTATGAAGAGGCTTTAGCGCAGCTCAAACAACGCCTAAACACCATGGAACCCGAGGCGTTTGGACGCTGGTTATCTTCATGGATTGCTCGGGCAGGTAAGAACGCTATGGACAAAGGACGTTACGTTGAAATGTTGGATCAATTAATGAATACCATGTCTGACAATCTGGGTATTCAATTAGATATTAATCTTAAGTTAGCGGAGTTCTGCCGTGAAAATGCCATGCCAGAAAAAGCGAAAACGTATGTTCAAAAAACAGGCGTTATCGCTGAAGATTCATGGTTAATCCTCGGCCCCTTTGACAACACCAAAGGTGTTGGTTACGACACAGCGTACATCCCAGAAGATGCAACACAGATCGACACAACCGCAAAATACGATGCCGTAGACGGACGGATCAGTTGGCAAAGAAGCACCGATGACACACTGAACGGCTTCATTGACCTCGGACAGGATGTCAATTGGCGTGTCGCTTATGCGTTTGTGACCGTTACCTCGCCTGATGAACGCGAGGCACAAATCCGTTTCGATAGCGACGACCAAGGGAAAGTATTTCTAAACGGCAAAGAGGTGTTCACGAATACGGGTGCCCATAGCGTCAGAATTGACCGTTATACGATTCCTGTGACGCTCAAGCCCGGCGAAAATAGCATCCTCGTCAAAGTTTGCAATGAAGAAGTGAATTGGGAATTCTATCTACGGATTACCGACCCAGACGGAAAACCGTTTACAGATCTGAAAATCAGCAGTCCTGACCCTGAACCCCGTTAGTGATAATCTGTCTTCTAAACGCGGTAGGTGTGGTTTCATGAAGATTAATTACTTAAATCGGTAATTCCGAACGTGCGATAAATCGCACTACTACAAGCAGAACCGTTCGTAGTAGGGCAATTCTGCGGCGTACGCGAAGAAACACCCCAGCAAAAACCCCAAATGCGACGTGCATTATTGCCCGTCCCGCACCTACCACTTACTGACCGCTGATAACTGAATGCTGATGGAAACCGAAAACTGAATACCGAAATGAAAACCTGATTAAACTGGTATGGTCAACAGACTTATGGTATAATTTTCTCAAGAAAAATAAGATGACAACCCAACTCGCGTTTGAAGGAGGTTCAAGCGATGTTTAACGTTATTGCCGGTTTGAGTATTGTTGCCCACTTAGCTCTTGTAGGACTACTGCTGTTTTTGTGTTTTCGGACGAAGTCAAAAGGTGTGATACTTATTAGTGCTATACTTCTTACCAGTGGGATTTTCAGTTCAATTTTTAAACACTTTTTTGACCCATATATGGATCAATGGATAGCAGGTGAGATCAGTAATTGGTTGACGCAAAGCATGACTCTCGGAGAATTCGTATTGACAGTTGCCTATATAAAATCCTTCCTGTACAACTCTTTATTTCTCCTCGGTGTCTTTCTAATCTATAGAGAATGGCGACAGGGAAAATTTCGCCTTCCGCAACTTGAACACCAAAAAGAACTCGCGGTATAACCA
>VXXH01000027.1 GCA_009835515.1 Candidatus Poribacteria bacterium | reverse complement strand
ACTGCGTACTACAGAACTGAATGGTTCTGGCTGGTATACCGAAAAAAGTTGATTTTTGGATACAATCGATGGTAAACTGTTTATAGTGACAACTCAACTAAAAAGGAGGCACTACAATGGAAAACCCAACAACTATCCAAGAAATTGTAGAGCGGTTAGAAAAACTTACACTTGGACAACAGAGACAGGTTTTGGATTTTACTTTAGAGTTGTCTGGAGAATCCCGCAGAGGGATATCTGGTAAAGAGTTAGTTGAATTTACTGCTGGACTGTTCCCGCCCGAGGATATTGAATAAATAAAGCGAGCAATCGAGAAAGACTGTGGACAAGTCGATGAATCAGGATGGTAAGGACAATATACGCATACTTGAACCAAAAGGAGGTCACACGATGGAAAATTTAAAACAAGAACTTCTGGAACAAATAGAAAAACTTACACCTTTGCAACAGAAACAGGTTTTGGATTTTGCGTTAGAACTTTCGGATGAACCGTCAAAACGTTATCCTGGGGAAAAATTGCTTAAACTTGTAGGCACAATTTCGCCTGAAGACCTTGAAATCATGAAACAGGCAATTGAAGAAGGGTGTGAGCAGATCAATGAATCTGAGTGGTAAATATCTGCTTGATACCAACGTTGCTATTGCATTGTTTGCCGGTGATCTGCTGGTTCAAGAGAAAGTAAGAAATGCGGAATACATAGTAACGACCCCACCTGTAATCGGTGAACTTTGTTTTGGAGCACAGAAATCTAATAAAGTTACAGAAAATCTGCGTAAAATTGATATATTGGTGCAGCAAAGTATTGTTTTTCCTTGCGATTTGGAAACCGCACAATGGTACGGAATCATCAAAGAACAGTTGGGAAGAAAAGGCAACCCTATCCCAGACAATGATATCTGGATTGCAGCAATTGCCATGCAACACGATTTGATTCTCGTCACACGGGACACACACTTTGATAACGTCGAATCTTTGCAGATAGAGCGTTGGTAAGAACTACACCAACAACAGATACGGATCTTGAATATAACCGGAAACTGTTTGTAGGAACTGCGCCGCAGGCGCGCCGTCTACAACCCGATGGTCAAACGTCAGACTCAGCGTCAGCATACTCCGAACAACAATCTCATCTTCGTGAACGACTGGTTTCTTCAGAATCCGTCCCACCCCAAGAATAGCACTCTCCGGCGGATTGATGATAGGCGTGAACGCATCAATCCCAAAATTCCCAAGATTTGTAATCGTAAAAGTCCCGCCTTGAAGTTCTCCGGGTGTCAACTGGTTACTACGTGCCCGCTCAGCGAAATCTTTGACTTGCGTTGAAATATCTGATAACCGCTCTCTGTCGGCATTCCTGACGACCGGTACCACCAACCCATCTTCCAGTGCAACTGCCACCCCGATGTTAATTTCTTGTAATAAGTGAATCCCTTCATCCGTGAGCGTTGCATTGAGGCGTGGATGCTCACGCAACGCATTTGCAACAACTTTCACAAGCAGATCGGTGTAGGTAAGACTCACCTCTCTCGCCTGTAGTTTATCGTTGAGCATCCCGCGTAACTCGACAAATGCCGTTGCATCAACTTCAGTATGGAGCGTGACGCTGGCATTCGTCTGAAGGCTTAAAGTCATCCGTTCTGCGATAATTCCACGGATGCCGTCCATCGGAATAATTTCTGTCGCCTGTTGAAGTGCGGGAGCCTCTACAGCAGAGATTTCCGGTGCTGTGCTTGCTGCTTGTAACACATCGTCCCGAACGATTCTGCCATCGGGGCCGGAACCCGCAATTGAACTGAGATCAACACCATGCTCCTTCGCTAATCGCCGTGCAAGCGGAGATGCTTTTAGGCGCGCCGTTTCGGTTGGCATCGGTCCCCTTAAGTCGATATACCGCTGGACATCGCCCTCAAGGATCCGTCCGCCAGGTCCAGAAGCAGTGACTTCGGTCAAGTTGATAACGAGTTTCTCAGCGAGTTGGCGTGCTGCTGGGGAGGCTTTTGGCGCAACAGTGGTCGGTGATGGTGTCGGCTTCGGCTGTACGGGTTGTGCCGGCTCTTCTGGTTCCAGTTCTTGCTGTGCCACCGCGGTATCTGCCGCGACGCGTGGGACTTCCTCACCGGGTGCCCCGATAACAGCGAGCAGCGCGTTGACGGGAACATTGGTGCCTTCTTCAGCAAGGATCTGGGCAATAACACCATCGGTAGGCGATTCCTGTTCATGGACAACCTTATCAGTCTCAATCTCCAATAAAGGTTGCCCCTCCGTGACAGTATCGCCCTCCTTAACAAGCCATTTCCCGATTTTCCCCTTGGTCATCGTCTGATCCATCTGAAGCATCTTCAATTCAACTGCCATATTTTTAAGTTTCCTTGCGGTTAAGTTTCGTTGTTTGGTGAATTAACGGTTTTCGCTATTGAGTCGCCCTCCATTCCATTACGGGCTTGGTTTTGGACTAAGAGGAAACCACTTTCGGACATCGAACGGGAGAGGCTGTCCCTCCCGACTCATGAATGTGTCTCGATCAACTCAATCAGCAACTCAACGTTCGCATCTTTTTCCAAAACAAGCGCGAATTTGTGGTATTCGTCGCCTTTGAAAATCGCTTGAACAAAAGGGCTAAATGCAATCAAAAATTGACTCCCCAAAAAGTTCAGCAGTTTGCAGGTCTCCAAGACGATAATTGCCGGCGCGGTCAAACCGCGCCGCACAATCCACGTCGCAGCCTTTTCAAGTAAGGCGTGCTGTTCCGATTCTGGAATGTCTTCAAGGACGGTTGGTATTTCGCTGTTTGGATTGAGCATAACTAACACCCACTCAACAAGTAACCTTCGCGAGTGCGGACTTGTAAATCTTTAGATATCTAAGTCATTGAGGTAATCGGCAATCTGCTTCGGTTGTCCATCAAGGGTCGTCTCCATTGCAGCGATAATAAGTACGAAACTTTTGATGTTGTCTTCAATCCGCGTATCAGACGGTTCACCCCCATCAAGCCAATTCAGGAATTCATCAAACAGATGCTGATGTGCGTGATAGGGGATTGCTGGTGCCTCATAGACTTCCGTTTCACCGCCGACACGGTGGATAGTCATCTGGTTTCCGCCTGCGATTTCGACGGCCCCCTCTTCAAACTCGGCGCGGTAGTGTTCAGAATTCCAACAATTAATGATCCCTGCAGAGGAACTGTTTCCCTCATAAGAGGTGTGGACCCCGTTATCCATCCGCATCATATAGAATCCACTTGAATAATGTTTAAAACTTGACCATTCGGGGTTCCAGCCAAATCCAATCAAGGTATCACAATCGCCGCCAGAGAGAAATCGAAGCATATCAAGATGGTGTACGGAACCTTCAAAAAGTAGTCCGAAATCCATATCGTGCCGCCAATCCCTTCCCCATGAGAGATAGCGACGATAATCACACGCGTATCTGCCTACAATATGTTGGAGCCGTCCCAACCTGCCTTCATCACGAATGCGAATCAATTCTTGCTTATTATCGGCATAGCGATAGTTTTGGATAATAGCGCACGGTAACCCCGTTTTTTGCGCGGTGCGTACCATCGCTTTTGCTGCATCTAAGGTGTCCGCGATCGGTTTTTCGCAGATAACGGGCATCCCGTTTTCCATAGCGGCGACTGCTGCCGGGCTGTGAAATTGGGGTGGGGTCGCCACACCGCAAAAATCTGCCTTGACCTCTGCACACGCCTCGTTAAAGTCTGTGAAGAGTTGTGAGGTGCTGAGTCCTAACGCTTCGCCTTGTGCTGCGAGAACGTCTGTATTCACGTCTGCTAATCCAATGATTTCAATCCGATCGCTGAAATTACTGGTGAAGTTGTGGATCCAGCCACCGGCCATACCACTGCCGCCAATCATTAAACATGTTCGTTTTGCCATAATCTTCCTTTTTATTGGTTACCGTAAAATAAAAACCGCTATTACTGCTAAAACGTACCTATTGAGATGTCAAAGTAGATTTTTGCATTAATTTGCCACGCAAGACGTAATCGTCCTTACCGTGCCGGACGCGTTCAAGTTCAGGCTCGGTCGCCTCACGTCGAACTTTCGCGGGTACGCCCATAGCGACGGTCCCCGGTGGGATCTCCTGCCCCTCGCGCACAAGCGTCCCAGCAGCAACAATAGCCTGTTCACCGATGACCGAACCTGTCAAAAGAATCGCGCCCATCCCAATCAGTGCTTCGTTGCCAATCGTACAACTGTGGAGAATCGCACCGTGGCCAATCGTAACGTCATCGCCAATAATGCACGGAATCTCTTTATCCATGTGTATCACTGTCCCGTCTTGAACATTGGTGCGACACCCGATGTGGATCGGTTCTAAATCTCCGCGGAGTACGCTGTTAAACCAGATGCTTGACTCTTCACCAATCGTTACATCACCAATAAGCATCGCCCCTGGAGCGACGAAGGCTGACGGATCTACATTTGGTGTTATACCCTCGTATTCTATCAACATTTTCTCTCTCTTTCCTATGCGTTACAAATAGGCGAGATTGCTATGGGAAACACCCAAGCAAAACACCTTGCCAGCAAGTAGTACGGGCCTCATTGCTGTGCGACCAATAACTTGCGAAGGTTCCCGATACCCCACTTATAAGACACCACGAATATGCTCGCGAGGCTGACTATTAAGCCTACAAACAGTACAATGCTCTTTGTATACCACGCGATCACCGGCGCGATCACAAGTCCAATATTAACAATAAGTACTACGGTGAAAGTAACAACCCGCAGGAGCGGTTTCGGTTGATGTGTGAGTTCCGCCATCCACGGCAGTGTCCCAATCGCCGTATTCAATGCACACCCCGCGGGAAGCATTATAACAGGTGTTAGCAATATCGGCATCCAAACGTCTCTTGGCATTTGGAGTAGATAAATAATAACCAAAGACCAGAATTCAGCATACACCAATGCACAGAGAAGTGTGGTTAGGAATTTGCTTGTAAACACCAAATCCGGTGTGACAGGCGCAGATTTCAGCATCCACCATGTCTTCGCTTCATCCCGCAGCCCATTGCAACTGATGCCAAAGGTAATAAGAATACTGTAAAGTACGACCTGTACGGTGAGAATCTCAGCAGCATTTGCATCTGTGCCCTCCCCACGTGCGAATAATATGCCGATATGAACAGCCAAAAAAAGCGTGAGCATGACAGTCGCAATTAGCCGTCCGCTATGCCTGACAAAAATCAGAAAATCTTTTAACATCATAGTTCTGATTTTGCCGCGCCCAATTGCTATGGCAACACCTTTGAGACGTGATGCTTTAGAATCGCCATTGCTCCGTATCGGTTTGCGCTTGGCTTTCAATTGGCGAATATTTTCCCAACCGCGCTGATAAATCAGTTGCGCGACGAGAGTTGCCACACCTACAGAAACGAGACATCCACCGATACCGCCCAATGCCCACCTCAAGCGGAGCCCTATTGTGGATTCAGTTGTCCAGGTTAACAGGAATTCCCCAATCCATTCGTGTGGATACCATTTAGCGGCTGCACCTGCTGTCTCTGAGGATACCCAATCCAGCAAAAGTTGTTTCACCGGCACCAAATCCGATGTAGTAAACAGAGTCAACGATAACAGAAACCCCACGCCCACACCGATTGCCGTACCGAGCACCTTGAGTGTAGCAAGGAGCCACCCCGATGAAAAGAAACGGGCAATCAACATGACGCTGATGGTAACATAACTCGCAATTATTACGAGAAGACACAAGCACGTTGGAAATAGTGCCACATAAAAATGCCACGGCAATCCAAATACCAGACCGAACACTACCCACGGCGGTCCCAAAAAACAGAGCATACTCAGGAGGCGAGTCATCGTCAGGTGAACAAACTTATATCCGAAAATTGCCACCGGATGCATCGGCACAGCGTGTAAGAGTGCCGTGTCCGGTGTCTCATACAGACTTTTCAGGGAACTCTCCATCAACTCCTTTGCAACAACAATAATTCCGAACGCCATGAACCCGTTAATAACGCCCAACAGAAGCGCAGGTTTTGCCTCAGTGTACCGCAAATGGCTAAAAAGGGAGTTACCTAACACCGACAAAGCGACGATGAAGATGAAATAACCGATGCCTTTTAAAACGCCTTTTCGCCATGTCTCTCCACCACGTTTAAGACTATTCCCCCAACCCTGCCAATCCGCTTTTAGTAAAATTTTAATATTTTTTAACATTTCTTATGAGTCTTCAGCCATCAGTTATCGGTCGTCAGTTAAGAGGTTATTTGGTTAATCAAGTGCCTCTTTTACTGACAACTATTCCGCCGTTAGATCCAGAAAAATATCCTCTAATGTTTCTGCCTGCTGATTGACATCGGCGGACTGCGCTCGGAGATCTCGCTTCTTCTGCTGTAATTCCGAGAGCGTCCCAACAGCAATAAGCCGCCCTTTACTGATAATGCCGACCCGGTCGCAGATCTGTTCAGCAATTTCAAGGATATGCGTTGTCATAAAGACGGTACAACCCTGTTCACAGCGTTTGCGCAAAATTTCCCTGACGGTGCGCGCGCTTCTCGGATCCAGACCACTGGTAGGTTCATCAAGGAACAGGATTTTCGGATGATGCACGAGGAGCGAGATCAGCAGAATCTTCTTCTGCATGCCGTAGGAATACCCTTTAATCTGATCATCAGCGGCATCGGCGAGTTCAAGCTGCTCAAGTAGGACTGCCATCTCATTTTCGGCTTGCCGCGGTGGCACCTCATACAAATCGGCAATCATACGGACAAACTGCCTACCCGTTAGTGCCTCATAAAGCTGCGGCGTATCGGGCATCAGTCCGAGAATCGCCTTTGCCTGTAGACTCTGCTCCTGAATGTCGTACCCGCCAAGCGTTGCGGTACCGGATGTCGGACGGAGTAAGCCTGTGAGCATATTGATTGTCGTCGTTTTCCCTGCACCATTGGGCCCGAGAAACCCAAAAATCTCACCGGCATCTACCTGCAATGTCAGTGCATCAACGGCACACAACTTGCCGAAATATTTCGTCAGCTCCAAGAGGTTAATCATTTTCGATCACTGCCCAAGACATCCTCTTTGAGGTCTGCGAGTGCTTGGTCCAGATTGAAGTTGTCTCCCGTCGTTTCCGTTTCGGTAGTCGTCTGGCAACTCTTATCCTCCCACATTTTTGCTTCGGCTTCTGTCGTTTTTAACTTCTGCTCCGCCTGTTTGAAGACTTTGGACACATCGTTCCCAATTTCATCAAACAGTAACTTATAGAGTTTCGCACGCGTATCCGCCTGTTTCTGGCGTTGGCAGAGGGTTTCAGCACGTTTTACTGCGTCTTGGAACTGGTGATAAAATTCATGAAGGGCAGTCTTGAGACGGACAACAACCGCTTCTTGAGCATCAAGCTGGCGTTTATAGTCGTCTGCGAGGTACTGATATTGTTGTTTATGTTGCTGTGCCTCGCTGGCGCGGACGTGGTCTTCCCTCTGCAAAGCGTCGTCTGCGCGTTTGCCCCATGTCTCCGCGGTATCAATAGCATCTTGATAGGCGCGTTTGAGCCGCTGCTCCTCTGCGATCGCTGTAGCGATGAGATCTTTTGCCGCAGCAAGCCGCTTTTTCATATCAAGGATAGCTTTATCAATAAGGGACTCGCTACCGTCTGCTGCTTCTATAAATTGGGTTAGCCCCTCTCGAATTTGTTCCGAAATTTCCTTAAGTCCTCTCACGATGCATGCCTCCCAACGCCTATCATACCCATTTTTTAATGAAAATCAAGCGACTCGTTTATCATGTCTATTTGAAACACCTATCCTGAAAAAAGATAGCCAAAAAGCAATTTCCTTATTCTTTCAGAAAAACTCGTAATTAGTATTGACAAGTTTGATACCATCATTATCGGCTTACCCTTGATGCCTCGCTTCTACAAATTGACGAAGTATTTTGATAGCATTTGTTGGCCTACCATCTTGTGGTGTTAGCCAAATTTGAGGGTTACTTGGATTAACTGATAACCACGCGGTATCTGTGCCCTGGCGCCCCGTATGTTGTGATCGGATCCCTCCAGTTTTCCATTGCTCCAGTATCACCTTTTTGGGCAGAATCCAACAATGAACATCATGTGGACTAACTCCCAAACAAATGACCACATCGTACGCTTGATCCCGCAACTGTTGAAATTTATATATTCCGCTTTTCCACAAGGTTGAAGATTTTATCTCAACCCGAAGTCCGCTAATGATACGGTCAGCCTCGGAATCTGGCGAGGGACTAACATCAAAATTTTGTGTCGTGCACCAGCGTTCTATCAACTGTTCACAAACTTTACCTACTGTCCTAGATGGTAGAGCCTTAATCCAAGCGAATGGACTCTCTATCCAATCCAAATCATGGCTTCTATAATTGCTGCGTAAGTCTTCAGCAATAGATATTATTTCTCTTACACCCTCATCAAGATGAAGATTTTTCATTAACTTCCTCCATTAATGTTTCGTAATTGGTGTTGACTAGCTCTATACCATGAAGTTTTAACCTATCCATAATAACCTTGATTGCAGGAATGTTGTTGTCGATTAGAATAGAGGAACGGTTGTGGCTTGCTGCTGCTTCACCAAGGCTCCCACTACCAGCAAAAAAATCCAAAAGGAGATCGCCCGGTGCTGAATGTACTTTGACGATACGATTAAGTATTCCGAGCGGTTTTTGTGTTGGATAACCGGTTTTTTCACTCCCATTGGTGCTGACGATGGTATGCCACCAGACATCGGTTGGTGTTTTGCCTCGCGCTGCTTTCTCTTTCCCGACCAAACCGGGTGCCATATATGGAATCCTATCCATCTCTTCAAAATTGAAGGTATAGTGCTTAGGGTTTTTAGCGTACCACAAGATGTTATCGTGCTTAGCAGGCCACCGAGATTTGGGCCTTCCGCCGTAATCGTAAGCCCAAATAATCTCATTCATAAATGATTCTCGCCCGAAGATTTCATCAAGCATCACCTTACAGTAATGTACCTCTCTGTAATCAATATGAAGGAAAAAGCTGCCGTGTGAATGCAGCACCCGATACGCTTCTTCAAAGCGGGGGCGCAAAAATTGCAAGTAGGCATCCGAACTCTCAAACTTGTCGGTATAGTGTGTGGTTTTACCTTCG
>VXXH01000346.1 GCA_009835515.1 Candidatus Poribacteria bacterium | reverse complement strand
GATTGTAACAACTCCCACGCTATCTGTTCCACATGTTCCTGAACACCGAGTTCCCTTATAAATTCGCATTCTCGCGTCATCACAGTCATCGACAATTCCAGCAAAGAATAATCGGTAGTAGGGTCAGGTGCCGATGTGCCAGCAAAGAGACTTTTCAATGCTGTTTCACAGCGTTCCCAATTGACCTCAACACCATATCTTTCAGCGATTCTTTCAAGGTTCTCCTCAAGCGAATGCCTATGAAAACACAATGTTTCATAAAAATCAAAGAAAACAGCTTGGACCATAATTTTTTTGTGGACACTCGCACTTTCAGCTGCCTCTATTCAAAAAGCACTTCCGTGAAATCTTCAAGGCTTTTCACGTTAACAGCAATGAGAAGCAACTGTTCAAGACGTTGCAAGTCATCTATATTTTTCAGGGCTGGCGTTAGTGCGCGCACCGCCTCTACGTGAAATTTCGTATTGAGCACTACCAAAAGGTTTTTGAGGGTCGCTGCTTTGGCTCCTTGTTCAATACCTTGTTCAATACCTTGTTCAATACCTTGTGCCATAAATTTTTCGCGTTGGCGTTGCCAAAAAGGAGATTCTTGCATAATTGCCTCCGGTATCTGTTCAAACAAACTTGGGTCATGGACGAGCTCTCCGAAGAGCGAAAGTCCGTAAAGCAACGTCCCTTTCGTGGGTGAGTCAACCGAGACGTTTATCGTTGCATCAATGCATTGTTGCACCCACCGGTCAAGGGGCATATCGTCAGGCGGTTTCATCAGGGGTGTAAACGGCAATAGCCCAGGTGTCTGTGCGTCTAAAATCGTTTGTCCTTCTATCTCAATGAGCCGTATGACCTTATAATTCAGCCGGTAATCGTAGCCATTCCAACTATATTCATAACCCCCCGGATCGTTTTTGCCGGCACTCGGGTGAAAGTAAATCACGTTGGAATAGACAGGGAGTTGGTGTTCACCGACGAGATAGCCGTGATAGTGCGCGTTCCGGGCCCACATCGGTTTTTCCGTGCTGTCTCGGAGTTGCAGTTCAATGTGCAGAACGGCATCGTGGCCATTGAAATGGACACGCTTTGTGATATCCGCGCGAAATGCGCGGACCAGTTGCTGCTCAGTGTCAAGGTCTGCAAGTACTTGGACATCAGACACGTTTAGGACAAACTGTGCGATTTCGTTGATCTGTTCGTTCAGAATGTCTTTTCCTGCCGTATCGTATTCTTGTGCCATAAAGGTATTATACAATAGGGTGTTGACAAATATCAAGGCTAAAGAAGATCATTAAATCTTGGGTATGTCGTTGGTAATTCACCGGAAATCCATCAAAAAAATATATTCTTCCCATTAATCAATTCCAGCAATTCAGCAAGACTCTGGATCGTCTCATGCCATTTGCCGGTTTGGGTGCCGTCTCGGTCAATGAGTATTGGACGAATGCCAGCGTTTTTTGCACCGATTATATCCGCCTCGTAGGTATCCCCTACGTGGACGGTTTCCTTTGCCGAAACACCGACATGTCTCAGCGTCCACTCGAAAATATGCGGATCCGGCTTCGCAGACCGGACACGTTCATCATGTGAAGAAGTAATCGTGTCAAAATAGTCGGCAATTCCCAACCGTTCGGTGAGTGGATCCAACGGTGTATCCCAATTGGAAACAATCGCTAACTTAAAACCGTTGTCTCGTAAATGCTCAAGGGTCGGGACAGTGTCATCGTAGAGTGTAGCAGCGTTAGCAGCAAAAAGGGAGTGCTCAGATTGTAGCAACTCCCATGTCATTTGGTCCAAGTAGTCTCGAACACCGAGCACCGCCAGAAACTCTCGGTAACTATCAATGATCTGCTGCATCGTCTCCAGAAGGTCATGGGTCATCGGATCCGATCCTGACGCATCCGCATAGAGATTCCCGCGCGCTGTGTCATAGCGTTCCCAATCAATTTCACACCCATACCGGTCTGTGATTTTTTTAACTCTCGGTCTAAGTGATTGTCCCCAAACCCCCAGCGTCTGGTAAAAATCAAAGAAAACTGCCTTTGTCATAATTTTTGCGTCCTCATCTTGAGATATAGCGAGTCGGATCGGGAACACCTGCCTCTTCAAAGCCTCTCTTTCGGAGCAGGCAGCTATCACAACCACCACACGCTCTGCCCTCTGCGTCAGGATCGTAGCAACTTAAGGTGAGGCTATAATCGACACCGAGTGCCACGCCAGTTTGAATAATCTCCACCTTCGTTTTATCAATCAGTGGGGCGCGGATTTCCAGTTTTGTTTTACCTTCAACACCAGCTTGTGTCGCAAGGTTCGCCATCGTTTGATAGGCATCTATATATTCAGGGCGACAATCTGGATAACCACTATAGTCAATAGCGTTGGCACCAATGAAAATAGTATCGGCAGTGAGGACTTCAGCCCAAGCAAGCGCGTAGGAGAGAAAAATTGTATTTCGGGCAGGGACGTAGGTTATCGGTATGTCATCCGCTATTTCCGTATCAGAACGGTTTTTGGGAACAGCTATAGCTGCGGTCAACGCGGATCCGCCAAAGGTACGAAGGTCGATATCAACCACTATGTGCTGTTTCACACCCAATGCCTTTGCGACGTTTTTGGCGCACTGTAGTTCCACAACGTGTCGTTGACCATACCGAAAACTCATTGCGTAGGTGTCATAACCTTCATCGTGCGCGATGGCGAGGGTTGTTGTTGAATCTAAGCCACCACTCAGTAAGACGACCGCCTTTTTAAGCACTGATTGCCTTCCGAAAAGAAGGGAAAGTTGACAAGTTTGAAAGTGTTCTAAAGTTTAGCAAGTTATGTTTGATACACAACCCAACTTTAGTTCACTTTAGCTACACTTCACAACTTTCCACCTTTTTAATTTTTTCTATTCCCGTTCAAACTCTAATTTCGCGAAACGGAGGAAGATACCGCCACCTGGTCTGGCGAGGGGACCGTTGATCGCCAAGCATGCAATAACATGTTTCGCACCCGGCTCCGCGCTCTCAGTAACAACGACGCGTTGCGGCGTATTGAAACCGGAGGCGGCACCGCGTCCTGATTCTCCGAAAGCCAAGTCGATTTCGCCATCAACCCAGACTTCGCCATAATCATCAATGCACGTATGAAACCAGACCTGTGAACCCGCAACCGAAGTGCCATCAACCTCTTCAGGAATCGTAACAGTGATCCGATACCAGCCGAAACAGAGTCCTTCGGAGACGACTGCTTGGATGTCTTCACAAGCTCCCCAGTCTGAATCGTCATAATCGGCATGACGGGCGGGACTCTCTTTCATCAGATTAACTAAACCGCCATTGGGTTCACCCGGAACAAGCCCATCGGCATAACGCCACTCGGAATTGGTGAGTTCACGATGTTCTGCATTTTCTAAATCAAGTTCTGCAATAACCATTATGCTTTCCTTCGTTTTGTAGTCGCGGCTCCTAACCGCGGTTTTAGTAGTACAGTGCACACTTATACAAGCACACCTGCAATTGATAAAATTAAGTACTAATCTTCGTCAATAGGGAACAAATCAAACGAAAACGAGCAAAGATCCAGTAGATAATAAAGTGTATTGATGTATCAGCAACCTCTTAACTGATAACTCTCACTGCGAGGCAAACTGACAACCGATAACTCTTAGTAAGAAGACCAAAGTCTATAGGCAACGCCCGTTGAAAGAATCAAGGAAATTCCCGCGACAATAAATGGCACTTGAACTGAGATATTAATTAGATAGCCGCTTGCGACGTAACCGAGAAGAAATCCGCTACTCCATGCCAAGTGCGTGAGACCCACACCATGCCCTTTCTCATGAGGCTCGGTAAATTCATTGATAAACCTCGGAATCGTTGTCGAAAGTGACCACGCTGCACCTGCGCCGAGGACTCCGAAAACTTCCAGAGCGATTAATGAGTCATGAAAGAACGCCACACCAAAAGCGAGGAGTGTAACGATTGCGTTCGCCACGAGTGCAGGCGCGCGATGTCCAATCCTATCGCATATTCTTCCGACAGCCAATTGGCATCCGAAAGCGAACAGTAGGCTCACTGCACCGTAATAACCTGTCGCTTTCACGCCAGCGATACGCGCTATCAAGATCGGCATGAGCAGGTTTACAGAGCCCCAATAATAAGTCGGGAAAACTCGTAAACCGATTAGCATCTGTATGTTTCGCCGCCGACTCAGGTTTAGATATGCGTCAATATTAAGGGCAGATTTCCATATCCCGTCTTGCTCGCGCCGCCTATTCGAAGACCTCTGCATCAACCGGGGTAAAAAGAGGCATGCCCCCACAAACAATACGCTGGACAGAATGATCGCACCGATCCCGAAAACCCTATAGTCAATACGATCGATGACCTCGCCTGCGATGGCACTGCCAACTGCCCCCCCAACAGTCATGTTGATAAAGTACAATCCCGTCGCCAACCCCAATCGGTTTGATGGCACAGCACTGATGAGATAGGTTTGTCCACCCGCAGTTTTGAACCCGGATGCGATGCCTTCGTAGCAGAGGATACCCCAAATAAACAGCGGCGTTTCTGTCGTGAAAAGCGCGCCTACGACGACCGCGCCTGTTATCCCGATGAGTATCGTCGGTTTCCGTCCGAACCGGTCGCAGAGGGTCCCGCCAATCAATGCTGAGATGCCACCGAGTCCGATAGGAAGTGCGCGTAACAACGCCGCGAACAGCGCAGTCTCTTCTAAAATCGTCTCCGCGTAGACCGGAAACAGCATCTGTATCGGTCCCGTCACCAAACCGACAACAAACACAATGGCGCAAAGAAGTATAAATCCGCGACTCCACATTTTTTTCCTGGTTGTCGGTTATCAGTTTGCCTCGCAGTGAGAGTTGTTGGTTAAGAGCCGTTTGGAACAATTTACCCCAATTTGGAGTATCCCAGAAAGTTGTGAGTTTTACACCAAAATTTCTTAACCGATAACCGATAACTGACGACTGACAACTCTTAGAAATACCGCATCAGACTGTCTGTAATGTTTGGCGCCGCGGTACCGAGTCCACATGCGCTCGTTGCCTTCATGACCGCTCCAATCTCCGAGATGAGTGTTTCCGAATTCGGGTCCAACGGTGCAGACAAAAGTTCTGTCAGCCGCTGTGTACCAATACGACAGGGGAAACATTTCCCGCAAGATTCCTCAGCAAAAAATTCCATTGCATTGCGGGCAACATCAAGCATATCTCGCGTGTCGTCGAAAACCATGATGCCCGCGGCACCAAGCATCGCACCCACCTTTTGGAAACTCGGTTCATCCATAGTAATATCTAAGTCATCTCCAGCGATAAACCCACCAGATAACCCTGCCGTTGTAATTGCTTGAATTTCGCGCCCTTCTGGTGCGCCACCCGCCCACTCGTAGAGAAGCGTCCTCAATGGAAGTCCGAACGGGACCTCGTAATTCCCGGGTCGCTGGATGTCACCGGAGAGGCTAATAATCTTTGTGCCTGCTAAATTTTCGTCGTAACTGAGGTTTTTGTACCACGCTGCCCCATGGCGCAAGATCTGTACAGCGGCAGCGAGTGTCTCCACATTGTTCACAGCAGTGGGTAAGTTCTCAAACCCATGTGTCACAGGATAAGGCGGACGGTTCCTCGGAAACGGATGTTTCCCCTCAAGGCTATTCAATAACGATCCTTCCTCGCCACAGACATAAGCACCCGCGCCGCGTCGAATGTAGATGTGGAAATTGAAATCTTCACGCCCATGCTTATTTCCAAAGATAGCATCCCCAAGCAATCCCGCTGCTTCGGCCTCCGCAAGTGCCTGTTCAAGTACTTTTAAGGTTTCTGGATACTCATATCGGAGATAGATAAATCCGCGTGTTGCCCCCGTCGCGTAGGCAGCGAGTGTCATCCCTTCAATCACAGCGTGCGGCGCATAGTCAAGAATAACCCGATCCTTGAAGCAGCCCGGTTCACCCTCATCTGCGTTGCAGACGATAGTTTTCGGCTCGCCAGAGGCATTCAAAACCGATTCCCATTTCATACCGGTTGGAAACCCTGCACCACCCCTACCTGCAAGTTGGCTCTCCTTAAGCGTTTCAATCACATCTGTCGGTGTGAGTGATGTTACTGCACGCGTCAATGCTTCATAGCCACCCGTACGCTGATAACCTGATAGTGTATTTCGTTCGGGTTCGCGAATTTCGGCGAAGATACATTCTTCACCATCACCGGGATATGGTGGTGGTAGAGGGGAGGGTTGCACAGAAAGGGAATCCGCTTGCCTTCCAACGAATACCTGATGTCCTCTCAGCACAGGGACACAATCGTCGCACCTTCCGGCACACGGCATCTCGGTCGCGCCTTCGGCTTGAAGTGCCTCAAGAATTTCCAAACCCCCTTGCAATCGACAAACCGGTCCCGTACAGACGCGCGGTGCGTCCTGTCCTGGAACTTCACGCGCAAAATGATGGTAAAACGTTACAGTGCCAAAAAGTTCAGCAAGCGGAATCCGAAGTCCGACTGCGATGTCGCCAAGGACTGCCTCTGAAATAAACCCATCTCGGTCATGGAAGGCATGTAGTAACGCGAGCAGCGGTGCGGGTTCATCGCGCCACTGGGCAATCACTTCTCGATTCGTCGGGGCTGCCATCTATCTCTCCAATACAGCAAACACAGAATAAATTCTTTGTGTATCTTATCAATTTTTCGACTTCAGGTCAACGCTTTTCTGAAATTTTGCTGCGTAGATCGCTTATTCAGGAACATCCACTTTAAACGGATCTATGAGCGCATTTAACGCCTTTCGCTGTCCATGGTCGCGGCTCTCAAGCTCATGAAGAGCCTCTGGGATTTCGTCTTTATGGGCATCAAACGGAAACCACCGAGACGAGTCGACGTGATGAAACTGTTTTGAATAGATCCAGCGTAAAAACACCGTCATTCGCGGATAGGCTTCATGGGTCCAGCGTCGTCCGGCGTGCCGCAGGTTCGGCAGAAACACGATGAAGTCGCCAGCGTTTACGGGAACATTGTGAACTGTCGGTGGTGGATCGTCCATCGTGATGTGTTCAGGATACTGGAAGTTGGATTTGTGGCTTCCCGGAATGCAGGCAAACCCGTTGCTGGGCGGGACATCCACTAACGAAACAGAGAGATTAAAGAAACTCGCGAAGATCTCATCGTTGGCGACTTGGTATTGGTGGTGCGGACTTCTAAACCAGCCTTTATGACCGCCGTGCAGTTCCAAACCGTCCGCATTGGGATAGCAGATATTCGCCACGACATCAAAAACGCGTGGATGGTTCCATGTCAACGCAGTCACAACCCGTAATATCTCTGGGTTCAAAATAAGTCTTTGGAACGCCTCATGTCCGTAGTGCATGTTATAGACCCACCACGGTTTTCCCTCCGGCGTGTTGATTCGCATAGGTGGCTTGAAATCTGCCTCGTCCCATTCGGACCACGCAAACATCTGCGCCTTCATCAATTCGACATCCGCCTTCGGTACGGCGTTTCGGACCACAAAATAACCGAGCAGATCGAAACACCATTTTTCTTCCTGTGTTAGCATAGTGCCTCTCCCCTTTCCATCTTTTCAAGGATCCGTTTGGCAAACCCCTTTTCGCCCCGTTGGACGGATTCCAATTCGTATTGATCGTCAGAAATGCAGTGTCGGTGTGCTTCTATAGGGAGGTTATAGTTCTCATTGAAGTAGAAACTGAATTGGTAGCGATTGAAAACGACGCGACGCGGATAATCTTCTTTCCAAAACTTTGCACCGTGCATCAGTCGTGATGAAAAAATAAGGCAATCCCCTGCTTTCAATTCAAACGTAATTGCGGGTGCCCATTCGTTATCAATATCAAGCGTCGGAGGGAGTTTGATTTGGGATTTATGTGTACCAGGGATGCACATAAAACCGTTATCCTGTGGCACATCAACGAGCGTTACGGCTGTATTGACATAATTGCTATAGATCTGCCCGTTCCCGGCTTGGTAGTCATTGTGCGGGTTATAAAATCCATCTGGAAAGTCAAAACCGCTGGTATCACGGTGAAGTCTCTCCTTTTCGCCTTCAGGAACAGGACGCTGCTTCTGCAAGACGAGAGCACAGTTGAAGAGCCTTGGGCGATTCCACATCAGACCCATCACAATCCGCATCACCTTCTCATTGAGCGATAATCGCTCGAAAATCCGATCACCGTACTGAACATTGTTCAACACACCGCTATATTCGTCTTGAGTGACGTTTACGGGTTCAGGTGCAGCTTCAGGATTCGCAAACCACTCGTTGGCAATCTCAAGCATCTGTTCAACCTCTGTCGGCGACACCACCTGCCGAAACACTAAATAGCCAAACAGATCGTAATGCCATTTCTCCTCCTCCGTTAGCGTAGATGGAAGATCGATCGCACTGTCTTCACCGCGAATTAACATACTATCTCCTATTCCATATCAAATAAAGAACCTGAGAAAAGCTTCGATTTGCTGACAACTTTGTCTGTATCCGCATCAACCAATTCGCCTTCATCCCTCAACAGATAAGTGCCACCAGCCTTTACATCAGCGGAAAATCTTGACGTAGTTTGAACGGTACTCCGAGCATCACCGTCAAAAGAATTGTGTATAGTCGCCATTGACATATCATGTTTTCCAGGAGCAACCAAAATTTCGTCAATAGCACCCCCTTCGTGAATTCCAATTTTCTCCCGCAAGGCTAACTTACCACCAATCCGAAGCACAATCAAATTATACCGGTGGAGCCATCCTCCCTCCGTATCAATTTTGATAGTGGCAAGTTCAGACTTTGGCAACTGCGGTGCTTCATACTCACCCTCTGATACAAATATCCCGCAACCGGCAAACGGCAAAGATAGAAGTATACCGGTAAATAGAATAAGGATGTTCAATTTTGGTTTCATCTGTTGACCTCCGATGCTATTAACATAGCGGTGTATCCACTTATCGCGTTTCATTTCTTTTTCCTAAATCTTGTTTGTTCATACTGTCTTGTTAATTGTAAAATCTACTACAAACTGTCTAAGTGCTGTTTTCACTGCCTCGGGCCCCTCTATCCAAGGATAGTGTCCTGATTCGGGAATCGACACAAACGTACCACGAGGTAGTTTAGCGGCAAGCACCTCTATAAAGTGGCTCGGAC
>VXXH01000225.1:6903-9146 GCA_009835515.1 Candidatus Poribacteria bacterium | reverse complement strand
CCGCTACCACAATGTTTACACATCCAATTTGACAAGCCGATGGTATCGTAGTAAAATAGTATGTATTGTATTCCGTGTCGTTGTATTTTTGGCCAAGACAGTTTGGTTTGCTATAAAATCTTACTTTCTGAAGAATTAGATGCTATACAGCGGTCCTGCACATGACCTCCATCCTCTGCTTCAATAGCGTGTTACCAGTAAACATTGACAGTTAGATCACCGACTTGAGGTAGAACAAATGACATTAACAACGGAAAAAATCACAAACATCCTTGCTGAAAAATCCGAATACCTTGCTAAGGCGTATGGCGTTAAGAGGATCGGCTTGTTTGGTTCTTATGCCAAAGGCACATACACTGAAGCAAGTGATATTGACATCATCGTCGAATTTGAAACGCCGTTAGGTTTTAAGTTCATGGAGTTTGCTGACTATCTTGAAGATATTCTTGGGAAACCAGTGGATGTGCTTACTGTCGGCGGACTTCAAGGGATTCGGATTCCACACGTTGCCCAATCCATCAGGGAAAGTATTGTCTATGTCCAATAGAACAGATTCTGCGAATTGTTCTATTCCCATGCGTCGTGTAAGAACCGTAGCCAGTTGCCGTGCATGATTGCGGCGATGTCGTCGTCGCTATAGCCGCGGGCTGTCAACAAGCCTGGTATCTTTTGTAGATCTGCGATGGTGTCCAAGTCACTGGGGGACTGCTCACGTCCGTACCCACCATCCAAGTCTGTGCCGATAGCGGCGTGCCGGTTGTTACCCGCCAATTGGCAGACATAATCAATGTGATCAACGACGTTGTTTAAGGTAACTTTGTCGTTCGGAGTTTCACCGGTAATCCAACCGGGTTGGAGCATCCATGCATCAAAGGCAGCACCGATGACTCCGTCCCGCTCAAAGATTGCACGTAATTGTGCGTCGCTGAACTGGCGTTGATGCGGAACGAGTGCGCGACAGTTATTATGACTGGCGAGGACTAAGCCGTTGTAGTGATCTAATGCCTCCCAGAATGCCTCATCAGAGCAATGCGTGAGATCGAGGATAACGCCTAAGCGTTCCATCTCAGCGAGCAACGGACGACCGAGCTCGGTTAACCCGATTTCTGTGCCTGTTCCACCGGCGTATCGTCCGGGCCCGTAGTGCGTGAGTCCGATCAGTCGCAACCCGTCATTATACCAAGCCTCCAATTGCGTCGGATGAAGAATCGGGTCGGCACCTTCCATGCTAATGACGAATCCCAAAGGTGGTGCATTATCGTAATCGCTTGCGTCGCCTATCGCTGTGTTCTCCCAAGTCTGCCAAGCGTTGATGTGTCCGTCTAATTGTTCTCGGTCCGTGATGATGCGGACGTATCGCATTCTTTCTAAGGCGCGGTAGTAGGCGAGTTGCCCCTGTGCGATCCCGTAGGATTGGGCAGGCGAGGCGAAATCGGAATGCGGGGAAGGTCTACCAGTGGAGCGGGCAAATAGGGTAACGAAACTCAGGGCAATCCGTCCGTGACGCATCTCTGGGAGTGCGACGGTGCCTTGGTTGCCGGACGTACGCGCCTCTTGCGTGCGGATTGTATAGGCAGAGCTCAACAGATCCCGGTTGCCTTGTAAGGCGTTCATTGATAGATCAAGGTGGGCATCAATGATAAGCATAAAATACTCCTTCCTCACATATTGCAAGTTGTAGATTTTACTATAAAATCAAAAATGATTCGCAATCTGCACGAGATCTAAGATGTTGACAATACCATCTCCGTTGACATCTGCCTCACTATCCGATTCGCCAATTGCATTCGCGACAATTACAAGGTCAAGGATGTTAATCTCGCCGTCAGCATTGAGATCATACTGTGTTTCATCGATCACCTCAAACCGGAGAGTCTCAGTAAAATCATAATTCTCACTATTACCGGCTGCGTCCCTTACGTTCACCTCGACGAGTCCCCATGTTCCTGGCGGACTACCAACAGGTAGGAGCACCCTAACCTCGTAAGTGAGAGGCTCGTTCGGATCCGCTATGAAATAAATACCTGAATCGAATTTGTCACGTTTACCACCGATATGAAAATGATGAAGACCGCCAAGGGAATCGCGTAGACGTCCATATCCAGTCCAAAAGCCACTAATATCGTCCTTAATTCTAAACGTAATATCAACAATGGTTTCTCCATTCGGGTCTTCTGGTTGTGTCGGTTGTGCCTTGATCGTAATATTATTAAGATCCAGCACAGGCGGCGTGGTATCCGGAT
>VXXH01000225.1:0-6893 GCA_009835515.1 Candidatus Poribacteria bacterium | reverse complement strand
TCGTTGTAACGATCTCAATGGTAGATGGTAATTCATCAACAAGCCGCTCCGTGTCATGAAGTCCATGTCCCGGTGGATCTGTAAAGTAAACGCCTCGGCTGTTTCCTGCGGTATCCCGCATTTCGATGTGAGAAATTCTATACTCTCCGCTTGGAAAGTAATCCGGGATGTTGACCCTAGCATTTACTTCACCTATCGGGACAGTAAAATCTTTAATGTAGCCGTGGGCACGACCATAGTTCAAACTATAACGTAGCGTCCGAGAATAGGTCTCAGGATTATCATCATTCACCCATGCATGAACGAGATAGAGTTCATTTTTCTCAATAACTTGCCATCGCGCTGTCAGAATTTGATAAACTCTACCGCCTTCAGTCGTTGCATTTGACAAAGAGATCCGCATCGAACCTTTGACGTACTCCGGCGGTTCATCGTCCGCGAGCGGGTTGTCAATATAGAGTCTCCAGCCAAAATCCTCAATTCCTTGCCATCGTCTATTGCCAACAGTATCCGTAATCCCTATCGCATCGGGTGTCCAGTAACCGCTTGCAGCGTACTTTGACAAGGTTCGAGTGCCTCGTAAAATGTTGCTTTCACGAAGACGCTCACCGTTTTTCTCAATAGGATTAAAATACATATAGGTGCTCGTTCCTTTTTCGCTGTAAATATTCGTGTATGCACCGCTAGCAGTGTCTAGACCGCCTTCAGTGTGGATTTCAATATCGATAGTTATCTGTTTGTCTTCTTCCGGCGCGCCCTCAACTCGGATGTTTATGCTTTTAATCCGTCCTGGGTAGATATAATCAGGATAGAGATTATAGACTTGGAACGTCAAGTCTTCGCGGATTTTTGAAATGTAGCGCGTACCATGCATGACACGGTTCTGGATGAACTCATATTTAGCGGGTGCGCGGGAATGAAGTTTATCAGGGTTCGTGATATAGAAACTGATACTCTCCGCCATATCCTCGTCGGGATTGGCACCGTGGGCATACGCCGAAACAAATTCAGTCTCCTGGGTTGTTGCCCAACCGTCTGGAACATTGGGGTCTTCATACCAGCCTCCGACCTCTATCCAGTCTTGTTTGAGTTGATCATCAAAGAGGTACGCCCATAAAAAGTGTGCCTTCTCGTGTAGGATCGTTCGGTATAGGTCGTGGATTGAATCTCTATGGAAAGCACCCTCCATGAACTCAATGTATTCCGCACTAATCCATGCGATACCTATCGCTTCCGGCTTTATCGGGTTAGGTGTTCCATCCAATCGCCTAACCAAGTATTTTAGTCCCGGTGTTTTGTGCATTCCGGATGGAAACTCCTCAAACATAGACGCAATAGCGATGAGTTCCTCATTTTTGAATTCTTGGAACCGTCCAGCATGCTCTTGGGTCGTGTGCTTTGTCAGTTCAGCATAATCTGGTATCCAAGTACTCACAGCATAGCGATCTTGCAGTATCCGCTCTAAAGCGGGGCGATCAGCACCGTTATCACTAACATATCTGACAACGGCGCGATACAACCGTTTTGAGAAGTATCTGCCACGGATACCGTCAATCTTGGCTGCCATGGGTGTAGCATACACAAATGCTTCACGAGCGATAGTGACGATCTTTATACCATTATGGTGTTCAATTTCAATATCGTTTAGGAGGTGCTGGTCAGTTAACCGCCAAATTGAAGGGGTGATTTCTCGCTCGTGAATAGGGCGAGGGTCGTTGTATGAATTGTGTCGCTGTGGAATAGATTCAAAGATTTGAAAAAGTTTATAGGTATCCGTTTCTGTCCAGTTGATGTCTATGAACACGGAATACTTTTTGAGGAGTTGTAACGCGGCAGTATGTGGTGGTATCTGCTGCGGTTCGTCAAGCAGTGTAACGATGATAGGTTCCACAACGGTTGCGCTTTCACTGCCTTCTGGGGTCTCATCAAGTTCCCAACTATATTCAAAGGCTGGACTCTGAAGAACAAGCCCGTAGAAAAAAATTGTGATGAGAGTAAAAGTAGCAAATTTCATAAATCTGGATTTTCACCTCACAGATTCTGTACTTGGCGTTTCCCTAACTTTGTTAATCAACTCAATTTTCATCTGGATACGCGACGAAATGTGCTTGCGGCGTGCCGTTTCGATAATCGCCATCACATGCATTGCGCATCCATCCACTGAGTCGGGTAACGAAGTCAGGGTGATCGGCTGAAAGGTCGTTTTCTTCACGATAGTCATTGGGAAGATGATATAACTGAAAACTGTCCGTGCGGTTGATATACCGTAGTTTCCAACCCTCTGCGGTTACGAGTGCTGGCCCGAGCCGAGAGGCATATATGATCCACTCGTGGTGCTGTTGGTCTTCACACCTTTCAAGCAAAGTCGGTAAGAACGATACGCCGTCTTTGTCTTGTGGCATCTCCGCGCCGATGAAGTCCGCGAGCGTTGGCATTAGATCGTAGTTCGTGAGCATGTGGTCGGAGACACTGTTAGGTGTAACCCTTCCGGGCCAGCGGACAATATAAGGGATGCGTGTGCCGCCTTCCCAACTCGACCACTTCAAGCCGCCCATACCGTCGTTTCCGTTGAACACATCGCCGCCGGTCTCCGAATAGAATTTCGTTGTGATGTCGTCAAATTGGTTACCTTCCAAATCCACTTGCCGCCCTGTCGTTCGTCCTTGTTGGCGGTAATACACTTCGTGTCCGTTATCAGCGGAGAAGACGATCATCGTGCGGTCATCGATTCCAAGTTGTTCGAGTTCATCCAAGATAATGCTGACGGTTTCATCGAGTTTTAGGATCATGGAGGCGTACTCTTTCTCATACGTTGTCAACGCCGAAACTTGCTTCACTGCGGGGTGGATGTCCGGTACGGCGATCGGTCCATGTGGCAGCTGAGACGGATGATAGAGGAAGAAAGGTTTATCGTGATGGGTCCGGAGGAATTCAATGATTTTTTCGTTGAAAATATCCTGAGAATATACCGCTTTCCCTTGACGATTTCTGCGAAACTCCATATTTTCAGGAGATTCTGTATTTGGATTCACTGCACAATCGGCATGTGTATTGCCTCGGATAGGCGTGGTTTGCCCGTTTTCAAAGAGATAGGGTGGGTAAAAACCGTGGCAACGCTGATGGTCGTAATAACCGTAGTGATACTGCCAACCGTGGCGACGGATACGCGCCCCAGTTGTGGCGAAACCCCATTCGAGTTTCCCGATCTGTCCTGTAACGTAACCCGCTTCTTCGGCGATCTGTGCCAAGAAGACATCATCGGGACCGGCTTGGAGTCCGGTCGTATGTAGCAACTCTGTAATTTGATCCAGTGTTAGTTCACCGGCACTCAATCTGTGGTAGAGTCCACCTTGGGTATATGTCCATGTCCCTTGATGGCAATCGTGGATCCCCGTCAACATACTGGCACGGGATGGTGCGCAGAACGCACAGCCGTAGGCGTGGTTGAATTTCATACCTTGACTTGCAAGGCGGTCGATATTCGGTGTCTCGAAATGTTGCTGCCCATAGCAACTGAGCATCCCACGGCCGAGATCGTCTGCGAAGATGAGAATAACATTCGGGTTATCGGTCATATATGTGGTCATTCCTTCAAAAATTTCTTCCACTTATAAGATATTCATCGCTATAACAATAAACATGCCGCCCTTACAGGGCTTGAAACTTCGCTCAAAAATGCTGCTATAAACATACCGTCCCTACAGGACTGAAGAGCGACTTTGTGGACAAAGGTTTTGTGTCCAAGACCCAGCACAGTTGCAAATAGTGTCTATTGGACCTGAGCACCGAGGCGTTGAAAAGCACGTTGCCTATAAAGATGCTCGAATAGGTTTCCCTCATGCGGACTGTCCCAAGAGATTTGATTCGTTGGGATTGCGCCTAAATTGAGTCGGTCAATAAGCGGCGTTTCTATGAGGTCTCGTGTAAGCGATGTATCTTCTGTAATCGCGGTGGCAACCAGTGTTGCACCGATGGCTTCGACTAACTCCGTCGATGGCACTTCAACGACACTCACGAACGGGAACGGGAATTCTGTGTTCGCTAATGGATGTTCCGTATCCTCACACCATATCACGGTGGGTCTGAGAAAAGTACAACCATCTAATTCGACGACTCGGTCACCGGTTGTCAATTCCGTTGCCCCGGGTTCCTTGAGGTGTCGGTCAATGAGCGATGAGATACCGTGTGCGGCTTTCGGATTTGCCCACGCTGCGATTCCGGCTTCTGGATGATCCAACGGTTTCGGTTCAATGCGCGCTAAGCGTTCTGCTAACGCTTCAGCGATTTCGCGTCCGTGCGCTGTTACCCATACACCAGAAGCGTTAATACACGACCTTCCGCCGTTCTTAGCAACCGATTCTACGACGAGATCAAGGTACTGCCTCCAGTTGTTCTGTTCAGCTTCGTGGATGATGATTTTGCTGCGTCCGGGTCCGTGGATTTCGACGCGCGGCGTGTTCAGCCACGGCGCGACGGTTGCACCGCCACCGAAAAGCATAGAACGTCCGCATCGGGTTAGGATTTCATTGGCACCAGAATAATCGGTTGGATAGAAGCTGAACGCCTCTTGCGGAGCACCTGCGGCGATAAATGCCTGTGCAATGCGGTAGGGGGTCCAGGGTTCCTCGCGCCCCGGTTTTAGCACAACGGGGACTTTCAAGGCAATAGCAGGCACCCATAGTGAATGCACACCGGGTGAATTGCTCGGTAGGATCGCACCGAGCGAATCCGTTTCACAGACGTAACTCAATGTGCGTCCGTTTTGGACACCCCATCCGGTGTCAAGGACTTGTAGATCAAGCCCGCGGGTCAGCCCGTCTAAAACTGTCTCTATGTTCTCCATGACACCTTGAATCTTGAGCAAATTCTGTTGACAGAGTGCCTCAGGTAAGCCGGTCGTCCCAGAGACCTGTTGGATATAGTCGGTTGGCGATTGGTCGGTTCCGTCAACTGGCAGCGTCGTCGTTGAGAAAAGACGCGCTGCCTCCTTGCAGATGGAAATCATTTCAGCGATAGGACGTTGACCAAGTGCCTCTTTTTGGAGCGCGATGTCAACGAGATCCTTCGCTATCAATCCACGATTGGCTTGGCTTACCTCGACTAAAGGTTCACCTGTTTTGATATGTGACACGTGGACGGTGTTCAGACTTCTGTAAGAACGTCCGGCGCGTAGAATTGGGATGTGTATCATATTAATAGTTCTCGGTTCGCCTGCTGCGCAGGCTTTCAGTTATCAGTTATCAGTTAAAAGAGGGTGTTTTTGCTTGGGTATTTCCCTTGTTAAACGAAAACCTCTTAACCGAAGACCGAAAACTGATAACCATTTTACCATGTAATTTTGGCTATCCAGCCAGAGGCGGCATCGCAATAGAGGAAATCGTCGCCGTAGATGGAGAGCCCGTGCGGTTCTGGGCAGTCTTCAGGGACCTCAATCACATCAAGCGGCGTGCCGTCTTTAAGGTCAAGTTTGACGATGACCCTATCGGAAGTATGGGTAGACCAAAGCCCATCTTCAACACGAACCATGCCGTGTCCACGTCCGTGCGGTAACGGCAGCGTCTTTTGCACGGACCAGTCCGAAATCCTGACCTTATGTGTGACTTGATTCTTAAGTGTTTGGACCCAGAGATGCCCTTCATCGTAGTGGTCATATTCGATACCGTGTGTGCCGCCACCATCAGGTATCGGATAGCGTCCGAGGGTTTCACCGGTGGCTGGATCGACTTTGAAGACCTCACCTGTCTCGGCATCTGTATCGCGGACAGGACGCCAGCGTTCGCCAGATCCGTTTGCAGCCAGCCAGAGCGCGCCATCACCGAACGTCATCCCGCTTGTGTTGGAGCATTCGCTCGGAATGTCGCGGATGAGTTTCGGCACGGTATAGTCCGGGTCTGATGTGATTTCAACCAGTGCAACTCTATCGGTAATCTGGTCAACGATCCATAAACCGTCGTCTGTAACTTGTAAACCGTTCGGCACGGCATAGGGTGACCGGAAGGCTTTTTCAATTTTCGTTATCATGTTCAGACTCCTTTTTAGTGTCTATCTCTCTACTTGCGCTAAAGATGACTTTAGCCAGGTTAGATATTGGGATCTCCGTTCTTTAGGGATTGGAACGGACTTGATAAACTCGTTTGTCGGTAGATGCTGGATAAACGCTAATTCCGGCGTTAGAATCATGGGATCAACAGGATAAACAAAGTGTTCTTGGAGTTTTGTGGCTAAGGCAGCTGCGGCAGCTCCTTTGGCACCGTCCTGAAGATCCGGTAATTCTTTGAGTAAAACCCATGTATTCACAAACTTTGTGTTAAGCAACTTGATAACTCTCGTTGAGGAGAGCGGACCCGCTCTCAAAGTTTTACCTGTCCCTCAGCAGGATTCGTCATCAAGTGTCCCAAATAAAACCAACGCATGGATGGGACGATTTGTTCCTTTCGCGAGTTCAAGTACATCTTCAATCGGTGTCCACTCAATTTCAGCGAATTTGTAGAATGCAGTCGCTAACTTTTTGCGAGTTTCTCCTTCAGTAATGGCAGTTTCCCATGCTATCTCGTGTATAGGTGCGTCTGATAAAGCCGAGAGTTCCATGTGAGGAACAAAGACAATGTCTGCTACGCCGAATGCATTAATATCCACATTGCTATTGCGTGAAGGAAGCGCAAGTGAAAACTTATAGACATGCCGTGTGTTCCGATTAATTACTAAGTGTCCAGCAAATTGTGCGGGCATAAAAAGAGCCCCGGGGCCATCTAACATAAACAACGCATGAATTCGGAAAGCGATCTCAATATGTTCGGGCGAAATTGCTTTTAAACATGCTTTGGCTCCATTTGTGCCTTTTCGAACTTGCCTTTCACGTTTTTTGCTGTAGTACCGAAGTTCCGTTGTTACCC
>VXXH01000651.1 GCA_009835515.1 Candidatus Poribacteria bacterium | reverse complement strand
GTTATCCACATTGCACCTGTATCCGATCATGTATCTTAACATCGTCGCTGCACTCGCAAACGTTGATCCAAGTTTAGAGGAAGCCGCCGAGAATATGGGTGCCTCGCGGTTCCAAGTTTTCCGTCAAATAACACTGCCGTTGATGATGCCGGGTTATTTCGCTGGCGCGATTCTCGTCTTTATCTGGGCATTTACGGATCTCGGCACACCGCTGATCTTTGAATACCGCAACGTGATTTCGGTGCGAATCTTCAACCAAGTCACCGAGGCGAACACAAATCCGATGGGATACGCCCTCGTTGTCCTAATTATTGTGCTAACGGCGTTAGCTTTTTATGTCTCGAAACGGTGGACGGGAAGTAAGCACTATGAGATGCTCGGCAGGGGGCACGTGACTTCACGCGAAACGGATGCCAGATGGGGGATGCGCACCATCATCTATCTCTTTATTGGTGGGGTGACGTTTATGGCACTGTTACCACATATCAGTGTCATCCTTGTCTCCTTGACCCCGGATGCCAGCCAATGGCGATTGAGCGTGTTACCGCAATCGTGGACCTTCGCACATTATGTTGAGACATTCACACATGACGATACACTGCCGAGTATCTTTAACAGTCTAAAATACAGTATTTTCAGCACGCTGTTGGCACTCTTAGTCGGTATTGTGGTATCATACTTGTTAACTCGGAAACGGCTCCCGTTCCAAAATTTGTTGGATGCAGTCGCGATGTTACCCTTAGCGTTGCCGGGTGTTGCGATCGCGTTCGGATACATGGGCAGTTTTGCGGATACGACCCTACTGCTGAGGTATTTCCCCGATGGGTTGGTTTCTGTCATAGACCCTCGAAAGAATCCGACATTTCTTCTGATTATCAGCTATGCGGTGCGGCGGTTGCCGTATATGTTGCGCTCCATCTATGCCGGACTCCAGCAGACGAGCGTTAGTTACGAAGAGGCATCGCAAAACATGGGAGCGACACCGATCCGTACCTTATACAAGATAACGCTGCCCTTAGTTATCGCAAATATCCTCGCAGGTGCGATTCTCGTCTTTTCCTTTTCGATGTTAGAGGTTAGTGACAGTTTAATCTTGGCAATGCAGGACAAGTACTATCCGATTACAAAAGCGATTTGGGCACTTTCGCAACGTCCCGATCACGGTGCATATACGGCGAGTGCCTTGGGTGTAGTAGGGATGTTAATTCTAATCGCGTGTCTGCTCGGTGCTGGCCGCGTACTCGGCGGAAAGTTAGGCGAAATTTTCCGGATCTAGGAATATTGACAAGAACAATACTGTTCGCTAATAGAGAAGGATTTGAAAGCAAATTAATTTCATGCTAAAATATGAACAAATAAAACCGAAGGTATACATCGAAACCACAGTAGTTAGCTACCTTTATACCCCTGCAGAACTGATTGAGGAGATACAAATGAAAGAGAAACCGCATCCACCCATGGATCCCATCCTTGAAGAATGCTATAAGATGAAAGAAGAGTTTGCTGCTCGGTTCAAAACTATGCAGGAACTTGTCGATTATTTGAAGGCGGAAAATAAAAAGAACAAAGCGGAAGGTTGGAAATATGTATCGCTACCGCCGGTCAAATGCCACAAGCAGGACTGATGCATTTACGTTCTCATCCGGTACAGAGAGTTATTTTAAAAGCAGGATATAGAATGTATGCAGGGCATTTGAAATTGCCCTGCTTTTTTGTCCAATTGCTACAGCAGCAAACTGCTTCAGTTTCGAGCAGAGAATAGACTGATACTTTTACACTCGGAAAGAGAAAGAATATAATGGACATTTTGCATAGCATTCGCGATGCGTTGTTAGAAGCGCAGGACGTACTCAATCGGTTCATCGAAAATCCTGAGAATATCGCAACCATCGCGGAGACAGCAGAGGTGATACGAGAGGTATTTGAACGACAAGGCAGAATCTTCACGTGTGGGAATGGCGGCAGTTTATGCGATGCTGTCCATTTCGCTGAGGAATGCACCGGCAAGTTTCGAGAAGATCGGAGACCGCTCCCAGCCATTGCCCTCAGCGATGCCGGGCATATTACCTGCACAGCAAACGATTTCGGCTTTGCAGAGGTCTTCGCGCGTCCACTGTCAGCACTCGGACACCGCGGCGACCTACTCGTAGTCCTTTCGACCAGCGGAAACTCTGAAAACGTTGTCCGTGCAGCAGTGGTAGCGAAATCGCGTGGGATGCAAGTATTTGGGCTGCTCGGTGGGGATGGTGGGGATCTTAAACAGCACTGCGATATATGCCTGATTGTCCCTGGCAACACGGCAGACCGTATACAGGAGATCCATATTAAGGTGCTGCACATTCTGATCGAACATGTCGAACGCTTGATGTTTCCAGAGAATTATGGATAGCCACCTCTTACTGTATTTGAAAATTAAGAGTGGATTTTCAGGGAGCGATGTGATAGGATAAATTGCTGAGAACCTTTGCGGAGACGACAATGAGAAGTTTTGGAACTGAGGGGCGCGTCCGTCCTGAGCATCACTATATTGTTCCACGCACTGAGGAGATTACCGATTTCATCAGCCGCGTCAAAAATGGAAAGTACATTGTCCTCTTCGCGCCGCGCCAGACCGGGAAAACCACCTTCTTCCGATTGGCACTTGAAGCGTTAGTAACGAAAGATCCGACCTATTTTCCGATTCAGTTGGATTTTCAAACGATGCGTAACGCCGCACCTGTCACTTTTTATGATCGACTCCATTACCAGATTAACATGCAAATTGAGAGTGTGTTCCAAAAACGAGGTGAAGTGTTGTCTGATACGTTAGCCCAATTTTTGGAGAACACACAGTTAACTGATGATTTTTCGATGATGGTGTTTTTCCGGCGGCTTGTAGGTATGTTAAACAGAGATTTGCAGAATCAAGGATTTGCTTCCACGAAGGTCGTGCTTCTCATTGACGAGTTTGACGGTATCCCGCAAACCGTCGTGAGCGATTTTCTGTATTCACTCCGCCAAATTTACCTCTCTGACGAGATACCCTGTCCTCACAGTGTAGGCATCGTAGGGGTCAAGAGCATTGCGCAGCTAGATTACGACCGCTCCGTCTCTCCGTTCAATATCCAAGACGAATTTCGTTTGCCGAATTTTACACTTGAACAAGTCCGCGAGCTGCTATCACAATATACCGACGAAGTTGGGCAAACCTTCGAACCCGAGGTCGTTGAATCTATCCATAAGGAGACTGCGGGGCAACCTGTCCTTGTCAACGGTCTCGCGCGGATTCTTACCGAGAACTTGGATATCCCGAAAACCGAATCGATTACGATAGCACACTTTTTAAAGGCGCATATCCAACTTGTGCGCGGCCGGAACGTCAACATTCAGCATCTCACAACCAATATCCGTAGGGATAGGCGTTTTGAAAGAATCCTGATGGATATCATGTCTTATGAAGACGGCCTGGACTTCAATCTGTGGGATCCACACATCGATGAACTCGCTACGTATGGTGTCATTAAGGAAGACGCCGATGGCATGTGTCAAATTGCGAATCCGATTTATCTCTATTGCATCATGCAGGCGTTCAAGCCGACGATGAACGGACTTGAACAGGAATACCACCACGAAGACAATATAGACGGTTTTCAAGGTTACCTGACCGCTACGGGACAAATAGACATGGAACGGCTGCTTGATAACTTCCGAGACTTCATCGCACGCGCTGGCTTCAAAATCCTACAGGTGCCGGATACGCCGCAAGAATCTGTGGGACGCCATCTTCTCCTTACTTATCTGGACCTTTTTGCTCGGAGCGTGGGCGGTGCCTTGTTCTTTGAGACCGAAACAGAACGTGGCAGGATGGATCTCCTCATCACGCACGAGAGAGAAAAGTATATTGTAGAAACAAAGATTTGGCGGGGCGACATCCGCTATCAGATGGGTAAAAAGCAGCTCGCCGCTTACCTCAAATTGGAGAGTGAAACACAGGGCTACTACGTCGTTTTCGATCATCGGAGGACTCCAGAGCCGCGGATAGAGACAGAAACGATAGAAGGTGTGAGGCTTCGGAGTTACGTGATCCCTGTCGTACAAGAACAGCCTTCAGCGCAATAAAGGAGGATAACCTATGGAAACATCGGAAAAGAATAAAGCATATTGGCGAAAGAATTTGCAATACCTTGCTATTTTATTAGGGATTTGGTTTATCACCTCGTATCTCTGCTCAATTATGTTTGTTGATCAGTTGGACAAAATCCAAATCAGGGGCTATCGTCTCGGTTTTTATTTTGCGCAACAGGCATCAATCTGGATTTTTGTTGAACTGATTTTTGTCTATGCCTGGTTAATGAACCGTTTGGAGAAAAAATATCAAACTCCCGAAACAGCGGAGGATCCACAATAAATATGAACGTACAAGCATGGACTTTCGTGATGGTTGGACTCTCCTTCGCACTGTATATCGGTGTTGCGCTCTGGTCGAAAGCACGTTCAACCGGAGATTTCTATGTTGCAGGGAGTAATGTACATCCGGTTGTCAACGGCATGGCGACGGCAGCGGATTGGATGAGTGCTGCCTCTTTCATCGCAATGGCAGGGATGATCTCCTTTATGGGACGCGACGGTTCCGTCTATTTGCTCGGATGGACAGGTGGCTATGTGCTGCTGGCGTTGTTGTTGGCACCCTACCTCCGCAAATTCGGGAAGTATACGGTACCTGACTTCGTCGGTGACCGGTATTATTCACAATTGGCTCGGATTGTCGCTGTGGTGTGTGCAATTTTTGTCTCGTTTACTTATGTTGCAGGACAGATGCGCGGTGTCGGCATTGTCTTTTCTCGGTTTCTGAGTGTTGATGTTACAACGGGCGTTCTGATCGGCATGGGAATCGTGTTCTTCTACGCCGTGCTAGGTGGGATGAAAGGCATCACCTATACACAGGTCGCACAATACTGTGTGCTGATTTTTGCCTATCTCGTTCCTGCGATTTTTATCTCTATCCTTATTACAGGCAATGCTATCCCTCAACTTGGGTTGATGGGGAAAGTGGCAGATGGTTCAGGATTATATCTCTTGGATCGGCTCAACGGTTTGAACGAGGAGTTGGGGTTTAACCTATATACCGATGGCAGTAAAGCCACGATTGATGTCTTTTTTATCACGGCAGCGTTGATGCTGGGGACAGCGGGACTCCCGCATGTGATTATTCGATTCTACACCGTCCGAAAAGCCTCTGAAGCACGGATCTCTGCGGGATGGGCACTTCTGTTCATCGCATTTCTCTACACCACTGCACCGGCAGTCGCTGTGTTTGCTCGGACGAATCTCCTCAAAACCGTCAGATACGAACAGAATGGCGTTTTAACGGATGTTAGATATGAAGATGTACCGGAGTGGTTTAAAAATTGGGAAGCGACGGGATTGATTACATTTGATGATCTAAACAGTGATGGAAGAATTCAGTACCGCGGTCCGAAATCTGATATTGAAAATGAACTTACAATTGATCGGGACATCATGGTATTGGCGAACCCTGAGATTGCGAAACTTCCGAATTGGGTTGTCGGATTAGTCGCGGCTGGCGGTCTGGCAGCGGCACTTTCAACTGCCGCGGGCTTACTCTTGGTGATCTCAACGGCAGTCGCGCACGACTTACTTAAGGGAAGTATCGCACGCGGGTTGTCAGAGAAACAGGAGTTAACAGCGGCGCGTATCGCTGCAGGTGTTGCCGTCTGTATTGCGGGGTACTTTGGCATAAATCCACCGGGGTTTGTCGCGCAAGTCGTCGCATTCGCCTTCGGGCTTGCGGCGAGTTCATTCTTTCCCGCGATTGTCATGGGAATCTTCTCTAAACGGATGAACAAAGCCGGAGCGGTTAGTGGTATGATTGTCGGTATCACTTTTACTGCGGCGTATATTATCTATTTCAAATTTATTAGCCCCAATCTCAACACATCAGAACACTGGTGGTGGGGTATTTCGCCGGAAGGCATCGGAACTGTCGGTATGGTCCTAAATTTCGTTGTCTCTATTGGTGTCGCTGCTTTGACGCCACCCCCACCTGATGAGGTGCAGGCACTTGTTGAGGATATTCGGGTTCCGTAACCAAACACATTGGACCTAACTTTAGGGACACACATTGAGGTATCTCATGAAAAGCAAATTGAAAGTAACAATTTTATTTTTTCTGTCCGCTGCCATCGTTTTTTCCGCGAATGCAGCGGAGGTCAAGGATTTCATGCCGAAGGAGAGTGTTTTCTATCTGCAGCTTCAGGATATAGATGAAGTCTACGGCGAAATTGAGGTCTCGGAAAATTGGGAGCAAGCACTTGCCCTATTACCAGATGCTGTCGCGGATTGGCAGGAGATGCAACAAGGGTTAGTGATGGCACAAGGGGTGCTGAGCACAGACCTAATGGGTGTAATTGAGACTGTGGGTTACCGAACCGCTTTGGCGATATGGTTAGATGAAACCGGCACTCAGCAGATCGGACTCGTCATCCATTCGGGTGGTAACCTTGGTGAACTCCAACGCTTTACCAAGATTGTTGAGGGGTTGCTGGGTATGTCTGGTGGCGGTACTTTACGTTTGGATGCCGGTGTGTACCAGCGGGTTCACTATAACGCGATGGAAATAGAGCAGAATATTGCTAAATACGGGTTTGTGGATGAGTATCTCGTGCTTGGTGTTGGTGAAAAGGCTTTTGAAAAATTGATGGATACCTACCGGAAGGATAGCCCGTCTATCCAGCAGAACCCAGAATTTACCGAGGCAGTAAAGAAAATAGGGTCCGGGGTCGCCACCGTGTTCGCCGATATCCCGTCCATTTTGCCTATGATAAATGATATTGATGCGGCAAACCGAGAGCGTTTTGCTGTTTTTCAGTCCCTCTTTGCCCGGCTTAATTTACTTGAAACAGGTCCCTTTTTTCAAGTATCTGTCGAATTTAATCCAGATCTTCCAGAAAATGAAATCGGTCTGTTTTTGAAAAAAGGTGTGGCACTCAAAACCCTGAAGGCGTTATCTGCTCAGGACGATCTGTTCGTTGCTATCGCACCTAACATTTTGGAAAGTGTATGGGAACTTGTTCGCACCGAAATGGAGAAGAACGCAACGGGTGAAATGTACGCGGCGATCTCTTTCTTGGAGGGGCTGCTGAACCTTAACCTGGAGGAGGATGTTATGACGGGATTGACTGGCGAACTTGCGCTATCGGTTCCTGACTTCACCACATTTGATCCGCAAGCCGTAGATAACCTTAATCTTGAGTTTGACGGCACATTTGTACTTGACGCAGATGGCGTGGAGACGGATGGTGCTATTATTTTTAGTCCAAGTCATCAGATGAAATGGAACCAAATCGGTAATAGTCTGTCTAACCTACAAAATGCCTCTATGTCTCAAATCGATTACAACGGCACTACGGTATCAGGGTTTGCCTCAAGTATCTACTATAGCAAACTAAATGACCTGTTTCTTATGGGATTCTCCGAAGAGCAGGTGTGTATGCTTGTTGACGAGATTAAGAAGAACAAGAAACTGTCTTATTTAAAACAGGTGCCGAAGACCCCTATAGTGTTCACACAACTGAATTTAGCGCGGATTTTAGAGGCAGTAGGGGAAGGCGCACCACCTGCTGATAAAGTGCTTGTCGGTTCCAGAGAGATTTCACCTATACTCGCGTGGCTTTCAGTCGAAGCTGATGAAGACCTATTAGATATGACCTTATCGGGAAAAGAGATCCCGCTTGAGGTGCTCGCGCAACTCGCTCCGTTCTACGTTTGGTCTCTGGAGAATTAGGAGACGTTATCTTATTAGGTTCAACCCGTCAAGGAGGCAACGATGTTGATTCAGAAACAATTTTTACAGCATACAAACACTAAACAATGGTTTTGGGTGTTAACAATTGTTACAAGCTTATTACTCGGTTTGGGGATTGGTCAGATAGTCCGGTTTCAGGAGGCAACGGCGGAATCACAAGAGGAAGTCCTCCCAGAATTGACTGCGGAGCTTGATGCGCTCAAAGCAGAACATGAAAAGATTCAAGCGAAGTGGCAATCCGAACTACTTGCACAAATCATACCAACTTTAACGGACGAGCCAAACGCTGTAAAGCGTCAATTTGTGGATTTCCTTGAAGAAATTGGGAATCCCGGGATGGCTGCACTCGCTGTAATGATCCATGATCCGGCTAAGAGTGTACGCAAAAAGGCAGCGGACACATTAGGCGGAATCGGTGAACGTGAGCGGAAGGCAGGACGGAATTATGATGCTGCTGCGATCGGTTTAGCAATGGCACTCAAAGACGATTCTGATGATGTTTTCCGTGAGGCAGTTGCGGAATTGGGTGACGTTCGTCCGACATCTGCGGAATCGCTTGCTGTCGTCGTACCAGCACTCATCGCTGTACAAACGAAAGGTTCATCAAGTACACGCGACGATGTACTCGATATTTTAGGAGAGATCGGCGAAGATCTCGCAAAAAATGGACAGTCCACCGATATAATTCGAGATGCTTTAATTGTTGGTCTAAATGATAATTCGACTAAAGTCCGAACCAATGCGATAACTGAGTTGTCTGATATACGAGCAGCGTCTGCTGAAACATTCACGGCGTTGATAGGTGTGCTGTCAGATGATGCTAAGTCCGTGAGGGCACGTGCTGAAGATGTGTTGATTAAACTCGGTAGAAGCCATGCTGTGAGCATCACGCCTCTGTTGGCAAGTGCACTGACGAACAACCCATCAGCCACTACGCGCGGACATGTTGTTGATGTATTGGGGGAAATCGGTGAGGCACTCCTGAAACGGGGTGAGTCCGATGAGATAGTAGTAAAACCGCTCCTCGTTGCCTTGCAGGATTCCGCCGCAGATGTCCGACGCAACGCCGCTGACGAATTGGGTGAGATGCGCGCGAAATCACCCGACGCGATAACCGCATTGACACAGGCACTGGAGGATACTTCTAAAAAAGTTCGTAGTGCTGCGCAAAAGGCGATTCGACGGATTGAGGCGGCAAAATAGTGCTTCGCTTAAAATGTTAATGAGAATCAATTTTCTTCCTATTGTCGAACAAATAGGTTTTTTATGCGTCTAATACTATTAATAAGTATTTTGAAATAGTATATGCTGAAATGTTTCTGAACAGGATGTGAGACATAAATCGTCAGGTAATTTGTTAAACTC
>VXXH01000242.1:378-9171 GCA_009835515.1 Candidatus Poribacteria bacterium | reverse complement strand
CTCACTTGTCATCCCTTTTTCAGTCATGTACTTCGGGGACCCAGATGGCGGTACTATTTTTGCCGGGTATATCGGACTCCTGCTGATGGGTGCGGCATACCTCGCGATAGGACTCTTCACCTCAACACTGACTGAGAATCAAATTATTGCCTTTATTTTGGGAATTTTCATCTGTTTTGTGTTGCTCATCATCGGTGAAGATATTGTGCTTTTCAATGCCCCGGACTGGCTGTTCCCGATTTTCAGTTATCTTGGTCTCGGTGCACATTACAGTAGCATTCTACGGGGTGTGCTTGATTCCCGCGACATTATCTACTATCTGTCGCTGATCGGCTTTTTTCTTTATCTAAGCACATTGGCAGTTGAAAGCCGCAAATGGCGTTAGGAAAGGAGGTAAACTGTTTTGGCTAATAAACGGATCACACACGGTGGCAACACCCTCGCCTTTGTAGCAATCATTCTCGGTATTCTCGTGTTGATTAATTTTCTATCAACACGCCGTTTTGTTCGGACTGATCTCACTGAGGATAAACGCTATACCATCTCGAAAGCAACCAAAGATGTGTTGGGAGCATTAGATGATATTGTTACAATCACTGTGTACTTCTCTACATCACCCGCTGAAGTCGCGCAAGTCGGACGTAATGTGAGAGATATGCTCGACGAATACAAGGCATTCTCAAAAAATCTTCAGATCGATTTTGTGAACCCGGCAAACTTTGACGATGCCCAGAAACAGGAACTCCGTTTCAAGGGCATCCCCGAAGTGCAAATCAACGTGATGAAAAAAGACAAAGCGGAAATCGCGAAGGTCTATATGGGTGTTTCAATCGGTTACAGCGGTAAAGAGGAGGCTTTGCCGGTTGTGCAATCAACAGCGAATCTCGAATATGACCTTACCTCCACTATCCTTAAAGTCACTACAAAAGCGGCAAAAACGGTCGGGTTTTTGACGGGGCACGGTGAATTTGATATCAACGATCAAAACTATCAGCAGTTCCGCCAACTCTTGGATAAAAACGGAAAAGGACAATATAATGTTACCTCTGTCAGTCTGCAAGGTGGAACAGCGATTGATGATACTGTCACGACACTGGTCATCGCTGGCGCGAAGCAACCGTTGACAGAACGCGAGAAATATGAGCTTGACCAGTTTATCATGCGTGGTGGTAGAGCGATCTTCTTAGTTGATCCGATTCAGCTCCAACCGGGTACAATGCAAGCGACACCGCTGAGCACAGGGCTGAATGACCTCTTGGAACATTACGGAGCCAAACTCGGCAATAATCTGCTTATTGATAGAAAATTCCACGACAATGCTCGGTTCCAACAAGGTTTTATGACAGTTTTTCAACCGTATCCGTATTTTGTCCAAATCAGAAAACCGAATTTCTCGGCAGAACACGCGGTCACGAACCAGTTAGAAACATTGACGTTACCTTGGACGAGTTCCTTAGAGATAATAACCAAAGAAGGCATCACAGCAACGACGTTAGCGAAGACAAGCGAATTCGGACAGACGCTTCAAGGTTATTACAACCTTATGCCGAATTTTCCGATCCCCGATACAGAGACACAAGCCTATCCTGTCGCTATCGGATTGGAAGGAACATTCAAAAGTTTCTACGCCGATAAAGAGATCCCACCAGCTGCAAACGACAATGCTACGAGTGCAGAGGACGGCGAATCCACCACCTCAGTACAAACAGACCAAGCACGAACAACTATAACCGAAAGTGCACAGACACAAATTGTTGTGGTAGGGAACGCACAATTTCTAACACAGATGCGCCCCGATGGTGTTAACTTTTTCTTAAACACTGTAGATTGGCTGACGCTTGGCGATGCTCTCATCGGTATTCGCTCACAAACGATCACAAATCGACCACTCCGCGATGCTTCTGAAATCGAGAAAAACCTAATTAGATACCTGTGTATTGCAGGTATCCCCCTGATAGTTATCATCTTCGGACTGCTGCGATATTTCTTAAAAAGTCGAGCCAAAAGGATGGTAGAAACCTTTAGCACGCGATCTATAAGTACGGATTAAGAACAGATAGAGGAGATTCTAACAGTCAAAAATGAAAACAAAACAACTTCTGATTTTAGGCGGCGTTTTTGTTTTTTTACTACTCGTCGTCCTAATTTTTGAGAACCCGTTTGGGAAGAGCGAGCACGAAAAGAAAGTTGAGACAGCCACTCCGTTGTTTCCAAACTTCGATAAAGAACAGGTTGCGAAAATAGAAATCATTGCGATTGATGGAACGACAACGCTCTCAAAACAAGAGGGGACATGGATAGTCACCTCAATGGACAACTACCCCGCGGATAGCGAAGGTATTGCCGAACTGCTGACCAAAGTCGGGGAATTCAAGAATACGCAGCGCGTCTCCAACAACCCGGAAAAACAGGCGGAATTCGAGGTGGATAGCACCGGTGTCGAAGCGAAACTGATGGATGAAAACGATAAACTGTTGGCACATCTGTTCGTCGGTAAAACAACCCCCGGTTTTCTGAGTAGTTATGTACGCCCAGCGGATGCCAACGATGTCTATGTCGCACAAGGCTACCTCCAATCCGTTTTTAACAAAAGCACGCGCACTTGGAAAGATCGGACCATCTTCGATTTTAATAAAGAAAATGTTACCGAACTTAACATATCTTCACCAGAAGAAACGGTCGAACTGCGTCTCGATACGAACCGGATATGGCAGATGCTTAAACCTGAAGCATCGACTGTCAAAACGACTGAAGTTGACACACTCCTTACGACTTTCAGCGGATTGAATACAGACGACTTCGCTGAAGCGACAGACGCGCTTTCCGATTACGGCTTAGATACACCACAGTCCGTTATATCCGCTGTGCTGAATGATGGCACAACGGCGACGCTGTACATCGGAAAAGAGGAGGAGGGCAAACTTTACGTCAAACGCGACGACAAGGAGACCATCTTCAGACTCTTCAAATCAAATGTAGATAGGCTCATAAAGAAATCTGATACACTTAAGGCGGAGGGTCCCGCGCCAGCAGTCGAGACCGAGTAGTGGACCTATCAGATATGGAAATCGCGGCACAGATCCCGCATCAAGGAGATTTATTATGAATAAATTTAAATGCGTGTGTTTAGGTTTTAGTGCGCTACTCGCCATAATTCTCACCGGATGTGACCCACAAATCATATCACCAATAGTTCCATCACCGGAGAGCAGGAGCATCCACGTCACTGGAAATGGTTCGGTCACAGGTGAACCGGATATAGCAAGGCTTAACTTAGGGGTGTCTGTCGAGAAAGAGACAGTCGAGGAAGCGCGGGAGGCAGCCGCGAGCGCAATGACAGCGGTAATAGACTCTCTGAAAGCCAACGACATCGCTGAAAACGACATCCAAACCGAGAACTTCAGTATCTATCCGCAGTACGACTACACGGAGGAAGGACGGGTTCTGCGTGGTTACAGGGTGAACAACACCGTTAGCGCGAAGGTCCAAGATTTAGAAAGCCTTAGCGATATAATTGACGATGCCACTGCAGCCGGCGGAGATATTGTCGTTGTCAACAACATCCAATTTATGATTGAGGATCCCACACCTTTACAAGCACAGGCGCGTGCCTTAGCAGTAAAGAATGCTGAAGCGAAGGCACAAACTTTAGCGGAGGCAAGTGGTGTGACGCTCGGAAAACCTATCACGATCACAGAAACATCGCATGCTTCAGGTCCCCCCATCGCCTATGCTGAAGCTGCCGAGTTCGCTGCTGATGAGAGTGCTCGTAGTTCAACGCCTATCCAAGCCGGTGAACTCACTATCACCATAAACGTCACCATCGTTTATGAGATTGAGTAAGGTCTTCTTAACGAAACTTGTAGGGACAGGTTAAAAGTCTGTTCCTACTTCACTTTCACTGAATCACAGGCACTTTCCGCCACCCCTGTCCTTCTGTAAATTCTCGGACGCTTAAGCACCAGATAACAACCCGTTTCCCTTTCATGTTATCGCGCCGCCGATAAAGGTTCAGAGGTTTTCTTTTTCCAGATAATCAGATTTTGGAAAGTCCATCCAGCATCGCGTAGACACTGCAGAACGAATTCGGTGTTCTTCTCGCGTTGCATGAAATAAATTGCACTGCCATCGGAAGTCAATGCATACACCTTTGCACAGATATGGCGCATCCATTCCCAATACTTTTCGGGCGGCATGTTATCATCCCACGCATTGTAAGCTTTATCCTGATTAAAAGGTGGATCAAGAAGTGTACGGGTGGGTTCCCATACACACGGGATAGAGCCACAATCTGGCACGCTTATAATTTAGGCTACACTGTATACTGCTTCAGCGTGTCGTCATCTAAATTCTCTAAAACATCTTTCGGGTCGTGCTGCTCGCCTTTCTCAAGTTCTTGTTCAGAGAATCCGTGGTCTGCAATCACGTTTTCGGCAATATAGATAGGTACTTCGCAGCGCAGCGCAAGTGCAATAGCGTCACTCGGACGGCAATCCACCTCAATCGGCTTATCATTCACTTCCAAAGTGATGTGTGCATAGAATGTCCAGCGATTATTCAGCTGTTCAACCGAGTGTACACACACATTTATGACCTTTGCCGCAAGCGTCTGAATCATATTTTTCAGCAAATCGTGTGTCATCGGGCGCGGGAGTTCTACATTTTCCAAATGCATCTGAATAGCTGCCGCCTCCGATTCGCCGATCCAAATTAGCAGTATCCGGTTTAGACTGTCCTCTTTCTCTTTCAGGACTACGATTGGCGCGCCTGTCCCCCGATCAATAGAGAGAAAATGAACTTTAACTTCAGTCTTCGTCTGTTTCTCAGTATCCATGTGTGCATCCTTTCATACGCCCAGCGTTTAAGGCACCGTCGCTTGGTGACCCCGCCAGTATCTATTCAAAAGAGAAGGTGGGGATGTAGGGGTTGGGTTACCCAACCCCTACTCACCTTCACAAAAAATGTCAATTAATCGGCATCAGGTGAATCATCTGAACTGACTTGCGCATCCACCGCCAATCCGGCATCAGGTGAACCATCTGAACTGACTTGCGCATCCACCGCCAATCCGGAAGCGTAATCCCGAACAGTCCGGGCAATCTTTTCGGTGTCTAAACCGCTGAATCCAACAATCTCCTTGAGCAAGGGTACGGCTGCCCCAGCGTTGACAATCGAACTGAGAACACGGTTCATACCGCCGCCGCCATTGCCGTTGTTTCCGAGGTCAAGGACCCGTATGCTTTCAATGCGTTCCGCGGGTTTCATCAATTCGCCTGTCACCTCAGGGAGTGATTCCACGAGTGCCAATATAGCATCACTCACGAGAACTTTTGAATCCGCCTGATTCTTCGCAGCAATAGAGGCCTCTTCACCATCAGCCTTCGCTTTCGCTTCAACGAGCAGTGCCTCTGCGAGAATTCTCTGTGCCTGCGCCTCAAGTTCAGCGGCTTCAAGGGCTGCCTTGGCGGCTTCTATAACAGCGTATGCCTCTGCATCCGCATTGCGCTCTTTGGCAATCCGTTCCTCATCGGCTTCTTGCTCCGCACGGATCAGTTCGATTTTGCTTTGACGTTCGGCTTCCTCAATAGCTTCGGCTGTTGAAACTGCTGCTTCGGCTCTCGCCTTTTGTGCACTCACCTCCAAGAGTTCAGTGAGTGCCGCCTCACGTTCCTTCTCTTTGATTGAAACCTGGACTGCGTTTTCGGCCTGCGCCTCTTTTTCCTCGCGATCTTTCTCAACGAGAACGATTCTACTCGCGATGCTTGTTTCCTCTACAGCGCGTTCCTGCTCAATCTTGGCAGTTTCGACAGAAAGATTACGCTCGATTTCTGCTTCTTGAACCGTTTGTTCTTGTTGCACACGTGCAATTTCGATTGCCTGCTTTTGTGCAATTTCTGTCTCTTCGACTTGGCGTTCCTGTTCAATCCGAGCGGTCTCTAACCGCTGCTTCTGCATAATCTCCGAGGACTTGACCGCCTCTTCCTGTTTGATGCGCGCTTCTTCAACAGCTTGCAGTTGCTCAAGTTTGTGTGCTTCAACCTCGCGTTCCTGTTCTGCCTTGTTCGTAGCGATGGCTTTCCGTTGCTCTTCTTGTGCAAACTCAAGCCGTCTCTCGACCTCTAACCCTTCCGTTTCCGTCTCCTCCTCGCGCTGCTTAATCTCAAGTTCGGCTTTGAGACGATCCTCTTCACGCTTCACCTTGTTTTCGTGCTCAATCCGAGCCGTTTGCGTTTGCTTATCTTCAACCTCTTGCTTGATCGTCTGAATTGCGACAACATCAAAACGGTTATTCTCGTCAAGCGCATCAAGCGGGGTCTGGTCAAGGTTCGTGACAGCAACGCTTTCTAATTTAAAGCCGTTTTGCTCAAGGTCATCGCGACAGGCTTCCTGAACTTGGTCAGAAAATTCTTGGCGCTTTTCGTGCAGTTCTTGGAGGTCCATAGTTGCAGCGACGCTTCGTAGGACCCCGACAAGTTTACCTTCAAGGAGTTTATTAACTGCTTCCGGGGTTAGGGTTTTATCACCAAGACTTGCGACAGCTTTGAGTACATCTTGTTCGTTGGGTTCAATTTTGACATAGAATTGCGCCTCTATATCAACCCGTAAACTGTCTTTTGTAATCAGCGCGCCTTGTCCCGTACGTTCAACAGGTAACTGGAGCGTATTTAAGGAAATGAGTTGATGCGTGTTGGTAATTGGGTTAATAAGGGTCCCACCAAAGACGACGCGTTTTTTTCGTCCACCAGAGATAACTAACGCCGCATCCGCGGGTGCCTTTTTATAGAACGAACGATAGACTAACAGAAAAATAACGATCAGAGCAACAACACTGCCGATAATGGTGAAAAACAAACTGGCATTCATGTTCAATTCTCCTTTACAACACTGAATTAGCGCGAATCAACTTCACTTTTCCTCACATCAAAAATCCGCTTTGTACGATCATAGTTTACGAGAATCACAGTATCTCCTTTGACAGGAGTGGCTTCATCGGATTTGGTGCGGCAACTAACAGTTAATTCTGGACCATCCGGAACTTGCACACGAGCGGTACCAAAAGTCGTTGTAATTTGTCCACTAATAACGCGTCCACTTAAACCGAGGAGATGTACATCGCTGATGGCTCTCTCGCTTTCAGGGAATAGTTTTGAAAGGGCGAGAGATATATAGCGCGTACAGACAAAACAACAGAAAAGCGCAATAACACACGATATCCAAACCCACCCGGGTCTTTCTGGAACATTAAGGGATGCGTTGGCAATAAGTCCAGCAACACCCCATGTCCCAAATAGCGACATCAGCACAACCATCAACGGGACTCTCCCAACATTCAGGAACCCAAATACGTCGCCGAAAGAGAAGCCCTGCCCCCCCGCATCTACAGCCACATCCGCATCCGCATCTATATCGGCATCTATATCGGCATCCACGTCTACATCGGCATCTATATCTATATCCGCGTCTATATCTATATCCGCGTCTATATCTACATCCGCATCTACATCTGCGTCTGCATCCGCATCACCGAAGTCCATTGCTCCCATAGCAAGTCGAAAGAGCGCAAATATGAACACAATCGTCAACGGTGCCGTAAACCAGACATTATACGAGGCAAGGAAATAAGTCAGGAATTCTTTCATGGTTTTCTTCTACTTTGCAATCCGATCCGTAATGTAGATGTAGGCACAGCGTGCCGAACGGAAGTTGATATTATCAATCCAATGGACATTACGCAGAACGCTAATTTCAAGCCTCGCTTGTCTGAGTAGCCGATGTCTGAACTGGCGGACCAATTTCACATCACGAATCTCGGTGAACAACAGATTACACCGGATATTCGCATAAGAAACGGCGAGGCTGCCTATATACCGTTCATCTAAAACCAGCACCCGCCGCGTCGTGATAAAAACGAAATCCGGACGCAGCAAATCTGAACGCCCGAGGAGGCACAAACAGACATCTTCATCCTCGCCTGTATGCGCTCGCACAGTTTTTTGAATACGAGGTGGCATGTTCGTAAATTCAGCCATGTTATTTCGCGACCAAATCTATTGTCGGCAAGAACAGAATCAGTTGTGGAAATGGAGGTGGCGGGAATCGAACCCGCGTCCGAAGGCATTTCAATAGAAGCTACTACATGCTTATCACAGGTTTTAAGATTCGCCTATAAGCCTCCCCTGTGCAGGATTCAGAATAGGCTATCTCAAAAGTGGTTCGCGGCACGCCCCTTGAGAATGAGCGAGCGGCTAGCCCGTATTACGACGCTTTAACTTCCCTGACGGGCAGCAGGTCGGTCAAGCGTAGCCGCGTTTAGGCAGCTAGTGCTAATTCTTCATCAGCAATTATAAGTGTTCCGCCTATTTAACGAGGCCTGCGGAGACCTCGGCATGCAACCTATATCTCATTTACCTTCGTCGAAACCTTGACACCCCCAAAATGGTAATCAGTGGTCAGTCATCAGCCATCAGTCAGAGAATTTTGTGGCAGTAACGTATATTTTTCATCCTACACACCAACGCCTAAAAGGGTTGTAAAACCGATAATCGTTCTGCGACTGGCGATTTTTTAGAACGTTGTTAATTGTATGCCCGTATCTCATTTGCGGTTGCTTCACGTTCAATCTTATCGCGTTTATCGTAAAGCCGCTTACCCATTGCAACAGCCAATTCTACCTTCACCCTACCGTTGCTGAAATACGCGCGCGTCGGAACGATCGTCATTCCCTTTGAACGGATTGAACGTTCAAGTTTCGTGATCTCTCGACGATTTAGCAGGAGTTTGCGCTTGCGCTTC
>VXXH01000242.1:0-368 GCA_009835515.1 Candidatus Poribacteria bacterium | reverse complement strand
TGCATGGTTAGCGATATTTCCGTGTTCATACGGACCGATGTGCGCATCAATCAGAAATACCTCTCCGTCAGTTACTTGTGCGTAACTGTCTGTTAGGTTAAGCCGTCCTGCGCGAATCGCCTTCACTTCAGTGCCTTGCAAAACGATACCCGCCTCATACCGGTCACGTAAGTGATAGTCATATCGCGCTTTGCGATTAAGGGTAATCATTGGGGTTGCAGCATCTTTGGCACTTTTCATGGTGATTTTAAGTATACCATAGAATTAATGTACATGCAAGAAAAAACAGGTTGATTGTTAGTCGTCAGCAGTCAGCACTCAGTTATCAATTGCAGAGACATACGTAAATAACGAGGATTTGCCTAAAA
>VXXH01000561.1 GCA_009835515.1 Candidatus Poribacteria bacterium | reverse complement strand
GTAAATAATACCGCAAATTAATGAAAGGATATCTAAGCACACTATGAGAACTGAAACAGATAGTATGGGGACGCTTCAGGTCCCCTCCGACCGGTATTGGGGGGCACAGACACAACGGGCACTCCAGAATTTTAAGATTGGGGACGAACGCCTCCCACGCGCCGCGATATGGGCACTCGGAACCATCAAACAGGCAGTCGCAGCGGTTAATGCTGACCTCGGTTTGCTTGAAACCCGACTCGCAGAAACGATCAGTACTGCAGCACAAGAAGTTATTGACGGCACACTGGACGATCATTTTCCACTCCGTATCTGGCAGACGGGGAGTGGTACACAGACAAATATGAATGTGAATGAAGTCATCGCGAACCGTGCAATTGAGATGCTCGGTGGCGAGATGGGCAGCAAGCATCCCATCCATCCGAACGATCACGTTAACAAGTCCCAATCGACCAACGATGTCTTTCCGACATCTATCCACTTGGCAATGGTCCGGCAGATTCAGACCCATCTGTTGCCGCGCTTGGTCGCACTGCGAGAAGCCTTTGCTGAAAAGGTGTCCGAGTTTGCAGAGATTGTCAAGATTGGAAGAACACATTTGATGGATGCGACACCGCTCACACTTGGGCAGGAATTTAGCGCGTACACGCAACAACTTACCGCCGCTGAACAGCGCCTTACGGCTTCGCTACCGCACCTCTGCGAACTCCCGATCGGCGGAACTGCGGTCGGTACCGGGCTGAATACACACCCCGATTACACTGCCCGGGTCGTGGCACGGCTTTCGGAGACAACGGGTTATGAATTTCAACGTGCGCCCAATGCGTTTGAGGCACTTGCATGCCGGGATGCTGTCGTCAGTGCAAGTGGTGCCTTGAAAACGTTGGCAGTTGCGCTGTTTAAGATCGCGAACGATATTCGATGGCTCGCCTCGGGGCCGCGGTGTGGACTTGGCGAATTACGGTTACCTGAAATGGAGCCTGGGAGCTCTATTATGCCGGGGAAGGTGAACCCGACACAATGTGAAGCTGTTACGATGGTGTGTGCGCAGGTGATGGGAAACGACACGACGTTGGCGTTTGCTGGTGCGAATGGTGCGTTGCAACTGAACGTATTTATGCCTGTGATGGCGTATAACGCCTTACAGTCTATACAACTTCTTGGGGATGCGTGTGAATCTTTCCGTGTTAACTGCGTAGAAGGTATCGTACCGAATAGCGAAGCCATCGGGCGACACCTTTCGGAATCGCTAATGCTTGTGACAGCATTGACACCGCATATCGGTTATGATATGGCAGCGAAAGTGGCACAACACGCGCATGAACAGGGATGTACGCTCCGTGAGGCTGCCATTGCGATGGAGGTTTTGACAGGAGAGGATTTCGACGAACTTGTTGTGCCGGGGGATATGACGCGACCGAATTTGACTTAATGTTTTCTATGTATTTGGTAGTGGGCAACCGAAACTCTACATTTCGGTTGTCATACTGACTGTTTTTCGTGTCTAACTTCCCTCAAAGTGAAAAAGGACCAAACCTCCTCCAAATTATCTGAGCCTGTATAACTGCCGCCGTAGGAAAAAAAATAGTTTCGGTGCGTAACTGCCTCCAATTTGTGGCAGATATCCGTTATGACTTGAACACCACGATCAGCGTCTTGGGAGGTAACATTAATCTGTAGCAGACCAGGGTTAGTCAGTGTCTCATCATATTCCAAATAATCATAATTTTCCAGAATCTGCTTGAGATCCTCAACTGTTCTAAGCCATAAGTACACCTTGATTTGACTATCAGTTGGATTTTCACCAGCCAGATCTGCTGCAACGTTAAAGGGTTCCTCATTATAGAAAAAATCCTGCTGTGCGGTAGGCAGATTTTCAATTGTCTCTTGTAAGGCATCTGCTTCATTAGGCGATTTTGAAAAAATATTTTCCAGGGATTTGCGTACCAGTTGCCAGTATTGTTCCACATAGCTGCGAGGCAAAGGTATATTACTCTCTTTTACAGGAGCCATTTGTTATACCTCCGTTTTGTAGGTTGGTGCTCCTTGGCTGTGTAGTGTTGGCGTAGGAAGTATTTTCAACGCTGCTTCCGTATGAAAACTGACTTGGGCCGCATCCTTTATAACGAACTGCTGCCTTCCAAGCGAAACAGGTCCGAACACTACATCATAGTTTTTATCACCTTGTACCAAGTGCGTGCTTGCTCCTTCGCGGCAATGTTGAACAAAATCCCAGTAGTCTGAGTTTGGTCCTGCTCCCTCTGTCACGAAACATAAACTTAACAAAGGTGCTAATTGATCTCTATCTACCTCAAACCTAAGAACGGCAGAGCATGCTGCTTTTCTGGATTTTGTGTGCCGCTTAAATTTCATATCTGCCCAACTTTCTGCCTGTCTTAGAACCGTCGTCAGATAAAAACCTCTGCCAAAATCTTTTAATGGTTTACAGAGGGCAAAGTCAATGCTATGGGACCAGGCATGTGAAGGCTTACTGATAGCGGCAGCTGCGTCATCAGTAGTGCCATGATAAAGTATAAGAGGACCATTTTATGCTACAAAAAGTGTGCCACAAACTAACAGTTTATGCTACAAATATGTATGATTAATTCTGATATCCACTATAAACTGAACTTACGTTAAATAACGCGGTCCTCTTTGGTTTTTCCTTGGCTTCCTTGATGCGGATGATACGAAGACATAGGGGCAGGTAGTTGAACCCACCCCTATGATAGAGCGCATTAATCATCATCACTGGCTTCTGCAGCTTCTTCTGGTTCAACCGCGGATATTTCAAGGTTCTGGAAACTGGAGAACCCACTGCCCGCAGGGATGAGACGTCCGAGGATGACATTCTCCTTCAGACCGAAGAGTTGGTCGGTTTGTCCACTGACAGCGGCATCCGTTAGCACCTTCGTTGTTTGCTGGAAGGAGGCGGCAGAGATGAAACTATCCGTGCTTAAGGAGGCTTTGCTGATGCTCTGGAGGATCGGTTCACCGGTAGCAGGTGTGCCGCCTTCAGCCTCAATTTCACTGTTGATGCGCTCAAACCGTTTGCGCTGCACTTCATCATTCGGATAGAAGTCCGTATCACCGGGTTCAGTAATGCGAATCTTGGTCAGCATCTGTCGGACTATCGCCTCAACATGTTTATCGTTGATAGTGCCTTTGCCGTAGACTTTCTGCACTTCATCAACGAGATATGCCCACACAGCTTCTTCGCCTTCAACGGGTACACCCTCAATAGTGGTACGTCCGATACTCAAAATATCGTGTGGATTAAGGAAACCACTGGTAAGCGGCTCACCTGCATCCACCCAATCACCTTCGGCGATCCGTCGTTTCTCATCAGGAATCTGGTAGAGACGACTCACATATCCTTCGTGCTCAATGCGATATTGGGGAACGCCACCTTTCGAGCCTGCGGATCGGACGTATCCCTCAATTTCAGCGATTTGTGCGGCATCGCCGCGTTTTAAGCGTCGCGCTTCAAAGAGATCGGTAACCCGCGGAATACCTGCGACAATATCAAGGTTCGCAGTTCTTTCATGGAGTTCGGCGAGGGTTTCTCCTTGTCGGATGCTATCGCCTTCTGATAGAGAGAACGAGTAGTCCGCTGGGATGACATGCGGTACTCGCGTCCCGTCAGTTGTTTCGACCTCAATTCGCATCTGAAGGGATAATTCATCTACTTCAAATCCGCGGTACTTCGCCTTCGCTTCCGCGTACTGTTCTGCTGGCAATTCATCGCCAACCGCATAGGTACAATTCGGATGATAGACGGCAGTTACAGTATGGGTAACCTTCTTATTTGCTTTCTCCAAGGCACGGTATTCCTTCGCCAGAAGCTCCGTACCTGGCTCAAGAGGTGTTTCCGTATCGCGTTTGTCCTCAACAATTTTGTAGATGAGTTCAGTGTCAAATCCCTTGAACTTTCGATTATAGGTTCGGTAGTCATCTTCAGCCAGTTCAGCCCCGACCTCCAATTCGAGTTCAGGATGATGGACACTCACAACGTGGTAACGACTCACCACTTTTTCGGCGAGTTCGGTATCTGTCTTGCGCAGTGCCCTATATTCAGTTTCGGTAAGGCGTTGCCCGACAGTAGCCGCCGTGGTTCCGTCTTCAATGTTTGTCACTTCATAATGACGAGCGACTTCCAATCCCTTATATTGTCGCCGCTTCGCGGTTGCCTCATGTTGTGTCAACAGTTCGCCTACTTCGAGTGGGCAGTCCGGATGATTGACAGCAGTTATCCGATATACGCGTTCTGCTTCAAAGCCACCGACTGTAGTTTCACTTGTAGAAGTGATGAACCCTAAATAAGCCTCATGATGCCGCTTTGCCTCACTCTCACCAAGCAAATCTCCCGGCTTGAGTAGGCAGTCGGGATGATAAACTTGTGTTACGCGATGGCGTAGTTTTTGTGCGTCGAAACCGGTAAATCGTCTATGTGCACGACTTAACGCCTCCGCTGTTAGTTCTTCGCCAGGTTTAAGGGGACATTCTTCATGATACACCTTTGTTACGCGGTGGCGTTCAATCTCCTGCTTTTCGACCTTAAATGCCCATCCATTATCTCGATACGCAGTGCAGGCACGCTCATAATCAGTTGTACCCAACTCAGCACCGGCTTTAAGGGGCGATGCATCCGTACCCGCACTATCACTTGGCAAAACAGCCTGTTCAAGCAGGGAAGATCCACCGGAAATCTCCTTATTGACAACGTAAATTGGCTTTGAATCTATTTCAAATGGTGTCAACCAGGGCGTAATTTCTTCCGCCGGTACTTCTTGTCCGACCTTAAATGGAAAGTTCTTTTGGACCTTCTCATCTATATCGGTTACCCGATAAACGCGCTTGAAACCGGTATCGTCTTCTTCACTATCTGGGGTGGCATCCGTTTGTCCAAGAGAAGCATTACTCGCTTCCTTAAGGTCTTCTTCCTTAACGAGTTCGCCTGTATCTGGATCTAAGTAATACAACTCTATATCAAATCCGTGTCGAATTTCATCCTTCAGCTGCTTTACGTCTGCTTCAGTGAGTAGATCGCCAGCCTTAGCCGAGACATCGGGGTGTTGTACTTGTGTCACGCGGTAGTGAGGCGTGACGAACCGTTGGAAACCGTATTCTGCGAGTGCTTTGACGTACTCTGTCTGTGACAACTGCTGCCCGAGCTTCAAACGGCAGTCGCTATCCAAAACAGCAGTAACTTCGTAGAGCCACGTCTTGGTATCAAAGCCTTTATAGCGCTCAGTGTTTTCGCTATACTGTTTCTCGCTGAGTAATTCACCTTCACGTAGTTGGCAACCTGGGTGATTAACTTGTTGGACTTTGTAAGCGGGTCCATCAAGATTTGCCCGGTTTTCGGTAGCGATCCAGAGATCACGTTCCTGTTTGACGGTTCGTCCAGGTTGGAAATCTCGGAAACGTACGGTGCCGCTGACTTTGGATAGGATCCTGTGCTGACGGGCTTCTGAGACATCCTCAACAGCACCACCTGTGTGGAAGGTCCGCATCGTCAGCTGCGTTCCGGGTTCCCCGATGGATTGTGCGGCGATAATTCCGACAGCTTCGCCAACATTGACGAGGTTATTCGTGGTCAGGTCGTTCCCGTAGCATTTCGCACAAACGCCTTCGCTATTCTGGCAGGTGAGTACGGAACGGACATTCACCACTTTCACCCCGAGCGTGTCAATCTGGTCAGCACTCTGTATAGAGATGACAGTGTTGGCGGGAACAAGTACATCCCCGCTCTCTGGATGGACAATATCCTCGGCAGCGGTGCGTCCACTGATTTTAAAGGCGAGATCGCCGCCTTCTGTTGCAAATTTCTGGATGCTATTCAAGGTATGGCAATCTTCAGAGGTCACGCGAACATCCTGTGCGACATCGACAAGTCTGCGAGTGAGGTATCCGGAATGCGCAGTTTTCAGTGCCGTGTCCACGAGTCCTTTACGCGAGCCGTAGGTAGAGTTGAAATAGTCGAGTACATCTAACCCTTCGCGATAAGAACAAAAATAGTTGGGTAGATCTGAGTCGCCTTCCCGAGAAGTCGCTGTCCCAATGGGTGGAATAAGGATATCACCATCCTGCTTTGCCTTCAGTCCAATAAAAGCACTGATTTGCATAAATGGATCTTTTCGTGCCCGCGCGCCACTATCTGCCATAACATGTACTGGGCTGAAACCCTCCACCATCTTGTCGTCTACCTCTAATCCATTAGGATCGACTTTCGGGTGAACCTTACGGGGGTCTCCACGCTCAACAAGGGCGGTCTCTATTTGGGGTAAGGTTTCAAACATCTCAGCTTCTATCTTGTCCTTGGCGTTCAACCAGATGCGAATCTGCTCGTTTTCGGATTCCTCGCTTTCAGTTGCGGGGGCACCTTCAAGGAGGTTTTCAATTTCGGTCTTTGCCGTGTTCACTAACTCGTTGCGGCTGTTAGGTGTAATATAATCGGTGATACCTGGCGAAATGCCGCTGAGCGTTGCGTACTCAAAAGCGAGTTTTTGGACATTTTCAAGTACTTCGGTTGTGACGCGTGTGCCTAATTCGTTAAAGCATCGATGAATGAGGGCAGATAATTCCCTACCGCCTGCCTCGGCATTGAAAAAATGAATATGCTGCTGCGAATGTTCGTCTTCCCATACTAATTCAGATGGCAGCACTTCGTTAAAGATAACCCTTCCTACTGTTGTGAGAATAGGTTCCGTAATTTTCACACCTTCATCAGATTCGCAAAAAAGTTGAACACTGTCGTGCAGTTTAAGTTGACCTGCAGCATGGGCGGTGATAACCTCTTCTGGATGCGCGAAGCGTCGGTGATACCACGGCTTGTCCCGAAATGCCTCAAAAGCAGAAGCGTCACCTGCTGTGTATGCCTCGTGCAAAAGTGCGGCATCTTCAGCGTGTGCTGTTAACGTTTTGGTAAGGAAACTGGGTCCAAGGACCATGTCGAGTTCAGGAACGGCGATTGGACTCCCGTGTGAAGGCTTCAAAATGTTGTGACTGCTGAGCATAAGAAGTTTTGCTTCAGCCTGTGCCTCGACCGTCAGCGGTACGTGAACCGCCATCTGGTCGCCATCAAAATCAGCATTAAACGCCTTACAAACGAGGGGCGGAATTCTGATGGATTTCCCTTCCACCAAAACAGGCAAAAACGCTTGAATGCCAAGTCGGTGCAAGGTCGGTGGTCGGTTGAGCAGTACCGGATGGTCGGCGATGACTTCCTCTACAACTTCCCATACAGGCGAATCGGAGTCAACGTGTTCAGCGATATGCTTTGCCCGTTTAATTGTCTGTGTATAGCCATAAGCTTGCAGTCGCTCAATGATAAACGGCTTGAACAATTCGACCGCCATCCGTTTAGGGATCCCGCATTGGTGGAGCCCCAATTCAGGTCCAACAACGATAACACTCCGTCCAGAGTAGTCAACCCGTTTACCGAGTAGGTTCTGACGGAACCGTCCAATTTTACCTTTGAGGACCTCAGCGAGTGATTTGAGGGGTCGGTTGCCGGGACCGGTGACACGTCTGCCGTGCCGTCCATTGTCGAAGAAAGCATCAACGGCTTCTTGTAACATCCGTTTTTCATTGCGAAGGATGACCTCAGGTGAACGGAGTTGTATCAGCTTACGGAGTCGGTTGTTGCGATTGATAACACGGCGATATAGGTCGTTGAGATCACTGGTGGCGAAGCGTCCACCTTCAAGGGGAACAAGTGGTCGTAAATCCGGTGGAATCACTGGAATGACATCCAGGATCATCCATTCGGGTCGCTGTTCAGCTTCTGCAAAGTCTGCCATCTGCTTGAGCTGCTTAGCAACCTTAAGTTTTTTCTGATTGCTCGTCGTTTCCGCCAACTCTTGGGTGAGTGCTTCTATCTTCTCTTCAAGATCAATGTCGCTAAGAATTTCACGGATAACTTCCGCGCCGGTGCCAGCGCGAAAGCCGCCCCAGTGCTTAGTGCTCTGCTCAACATATTCGACTTCGGTTAACACCTGTCCGACTTCAAGTGGGCAATCTGGGTCGGTTACCTCAACGACAATAAAGCCTTCAAAATAGAGTACGCGTTCAACATCACGTGAAGAAAGTCCACAGAAAACGCCGATCCGTGATGGGAGTCCCTTGAAGTACCATATATGGGATACGGGTGCAGCGAGCTGGATATATCCGAGGCGGTCTCTACGGACGCGCTGTTGTGTAATCTCAACGCCACAGCGATCACATATCATCCCTTTGTGCTTAATACGTTTATACTTCCCGCAGTTACACTCCCAATCCTTTTGTGGTCCGAAGATAGCCTCACAGAAAAGTCCTTCAGGTTCCGGCCGGAAGGAACGGTAGTTAATAGTCTCCGCCTTTTTGACCTCACCGCAGCTACATGTACCTTTTTCCGGGCAGATAAAGGTACCATCTGTAGCCTCAGCAGGCGTTCGGCGTTTACAACTCGTTTGTTTCGCCGAGTCCTTTATCTGATCAGGCGAGGCTATCTTTATGGAGATGCTGTCAAATGCCGTGTTCATCAGTTCTCCTTATAGTGGTTGTCAGTTATCAGTTATCAGTTATCAGTTATCAGTAGTTATCAGTTAAAGAGGCTTATTATCGCTTGAACAGTGAACTGAACTGCCACAAGCACTCTCTTAACTGACAACTGGCGACTGATAACTGACGACTATTCCTCATCTTGGTCAAGGGATACGTGGAGTCCGAGGGTCTGGAGTTCACGGACTAATACCTTGAACGATTCGGGAGTTCCGGGTGGGTCGGGGTTTAGCCCTTTCACAACCGATTCATAAATCTCTCTTCTGCCGAGAACATCATCCGATTTAAGTGTGAGCATTTCTTGAAGTGTATGCGCGGCCCCGTAAGCTTCCAATGCCCAGACTTCCATCTCACCGAGTCGTTGCCCGCCGTGTTGTGCCTTACCACCGAGCGGTTGTTGTGTAACGAGAGAGTAAGGCCCAGTGGAGCGAGCGTGCATCTTATCCGCGACGAGATGGTTCAATTTGAGAAAATAGACGTATCCTACGGTTACTTCCTGTGCGAACGGCTCCCCCGTCCTACCATCAAAAAGGATACTCTTTCCCGTGCGTTTGCTGCGCTCTGGAAGATCGGTTTCGCCGAGCATTTCAAAAACTTCTTTCTCGGTCGCGCCATCAAATACAGGAGATTCCACGCGGATACCGAGTTCATGGCAGGCACATCCGAGGTGAATTTCCAAAATTTG
>VXXH01000113.1 GCA_009835515.1 Candidatus Poribacteria bacterium | reverse complement strand
GGTTTGACCCATGAAGCCTCATTCCGTAGATGCTTTGCAGTGAGAACTACATAACATTACGGCTTCCGTTTTTGGTTTCTTCATCAGAAACCCGTTTTGGTTCTCACTGCGAAGCAGGACAAATCGGAACAGAAACCTAATATTTAAAAAAGCCGAAAAACTTGTGCGCCGTCACTGACATTACAGAGATAAATTTCAGGTGCAATGCCGGTCTGTTGGTGGTATTCCGTTGTTACACGGGTCTGGAACATCTCTAAAGCTTCTTGATGAACAATACTGACTGTGCATCCACCAAACCCTGCGCCCGTCATACGACTTCCAATTACTCCAGTGATGCTACGTGCGATGTCGGTCAGCAGATCTAACTCTTTACAACTAACTTCGTAATCATCACGCAGCCCGTTATGTGAGGCGTTCATTAGATTCCCAAATTGTCCAAGCGATCCATCTGTTTTATCCGATGTGCTTTGGCTGCGTCCCTTAAGCACGGAAACCGCATCTAATACGCGTGCATTTTCCTCAATTACATACCTGCATCTTTTTTGTGTTAATGCCGGTAATTCTTCTTCATATTTTTTGAAATCCGTTAGCGCGATATCACGTAATGAAGAGATACCCGGTATCCACCGACTCAGAATATCGACACCTCTTTCGCATTCCGCGCGCCGTTTGTTGTATTCAGAGGCAGCGAGTTCCCGTTTTATCTTCGTGTTGCAAATCGTGATAACGTGCTCTGCCAAATTAAGCGGAACATGCTCATATTCAAGCGAACGACAATCAAGGAACAGTGCGTGGTTTTCTTGTCCTAACAACGAAATCGTCTGATCCATGATACCACACTTAACATCAACGAATTCATGTTCTACGCGTTGACACAATTCGGCGAGTTTTTTCTTGTTATCCTCCGATTCTACTACTTCAGGTTCAGAACCCGCAGTTAAAAAAGCAAGTGCTGCAGCGACTGAAAGCGCGGCTGAAGAACTTAACCCCGCGCCAATTGGCACATCCCCTGTGATAACTGCATCTATCCCAGCGATTTCTCTCCCTGATGCTGTCGGAAGCACGCCATCACGATGATCGTGATCGCGTGACTTCCGAAGGAGGAGAGATGCCACGCCGATGAAATAGTGACTCCAAGTGGGTGCCTGTGGCGGGATTGTAGGCAGTGTGTCAAGGCTAAATTCCCAAGAATCGTCCACGTCCAGGGCATACAGCGTGACACGCCGATCCGGTCGTTTACGCGCAGCGATGTTGATATATTTATTGATCGCGACAGGAAACACGTAACCGTTGTTGTAATCAGTATGTTCGCCGATAAGGTTCACTCTGCCCGGGGCGGATGCGATGAATGTGGGAGGACCACCGAAGGTCTCTTCAAATTTCTGTGTGATAAAAGCGGTTCGATTGGATTTTTTGTCGAGAGTTCTGAACGTCCTCATAACGTTGCTCGAAACGTCTTGTTCCATTTTTACCCGTAAATTGTAGGTGGTGTGGTGTCAATCAACTATGGCGAGAAAAATTTGAGAAATAGCCCTAACACGTTAGGGAGCTCTTCGCGCGGAATATAGCAATCAACGCTTATATCAGGCACTATGCCTGTTTTTAATGTGGGTGCCTGCGTGATGAGTTGTTCTTCTGGAGCATGTAGTGCGGGTTGTAGATTCGGCAGTGCCGATTTTTTGATGGTCGCTGTCCCTTCCGCGATAACCAATTCGCCAATAGGGAGATGCGTCGCGAGTGGGTACACCTCCGTTTCAGTCATAACTGTGATATGCGGTAGCGAAGCCTCCGCGAGTTGTTCCATTTGCATTGTTAAATAGGGGGTTTCTTTCAACGTATCTTCATATCCCTCCGGTTGGCACGCGATGATCGTGATCAGTGGAATTCGTTTGTGTAAGGCGTTTTCAATGGCCGCCAGCAGCAGGGACACATCAATCTCTGCGGGAATCACATCTATATCAGCGATGAAGAGACACGCGGGATACTCTGAAATCGTCCCTTCGGCGGTAAAGCCAGCAGCGTTGGTTGAACTGATTTTTGCGACTGATAGATCATCCAACAGGTATTCGAGACGTTTCTCGGCGAGTAAAGGAAACAGCGCGCCGCAGTGTGAGCAAGTATAGAGGTTTCGTTCGAGTTCTCCTCTGAAAACGACTTCCTTGCACCCTGTGCATTTATGCCATAAATTGATGCTCTGTTCTGTGTCAGTAGAGATGCTTGTTTCCATATTTTTTAGTAGTTTTTAGCGTACGGGTTATCAGTTATCAGTTGTCAGTAAGAATAGTTGTCAGTTATCGGTTATCAGTTATCAGTTAAAAGAGGGTTGGGACAATTCAAAAGGTCTCTTTACTGAAAACTCTCACTGCGAGGCAAGATTTTTTCGCAGAAAAAATCGTTCTGACAACTGATAACTACTGAAAACTGACAGATTTTTTCGCAGAAAAAATCGCTCTGATAACTGACAACTAATTGCTACTCCCACTCAATGGTGCTTGGCGGTTTTGAACTAATATCGTAAACGACACGGTTGATGCCTGGCACCTCATTGATGATCCGATTCGAGATTCTCGCGAGTACATCCGGCGGGATCCGCGCCCAATCCGCTGTCATCGCATCGCTGCTGGTGACTGCCCGGAGTGCCACAGCGTTTTCGTAAGTGCGTGCATCTCCCATCACCCCGACACTCTTGACAGGTAAAAGCACAGCCAATGCTTGCCAAATCTGGTCGTACAAGCCTGCCGCTTTAATCTCAGAAATAAAAATCGCATCCGCTGCGCGGAGTATCTCCAAACGCTCATAGATTACCTCACCTAAAATGCGGACAGCAAGCCCAGGTCCAGGAAACGGGTGCCGCCCAAGGACATGTGATGGCACATTTAGTTCTGCCCCAACTGCGCGCACCTCATCCTTAAACAGTTCCCTGAACGGTTCAAGCAATTCAAACGGCATATCGGATGGCAGCCCGCCAACGTTATGGTGCGTCTTAATCGTAGCAGATGGTCCCTTGACAGAGACGCTTTCTATGACATCAGGATAAAGCGTCCCTTGTGCAAGAAAACGGAAATTATGCGGCATCTCTGCCACCGATCGTTTGAAAGTTTCAATGAACTGTGCCCCGATGACCTTTCGCTTCTGCTCCGGGTCCGTAACCGCTACCAACCCATCAAGAAACGGTTCTACGGCATCAACAGCGACAAGCGGAATGCCGATCTGTTTACAAGTTTTGACAACCTCAGCGGCTTCGTTTCTGCGGAGAAGCCCATTATCCACAAAGACGGATACGAGCGCGTCGCCTATCGCCTGATGGAGCAGCGTCGCCAACACCATTGAATCAATGCCGCCACTGACTGCACAGAGGACGCGTTCATCACCGACCTGTTCCTGTATTTGTGCTGTCGCGCGTGCGATGAAAGCACGCATCGTCCAAGTATTGCGGCACCCGCATACCTCTCGCGTGAAGTTCGCCAAAATCCGGTCAGCATCTTGCGTATGCTCCACCTCCGGGTGGAATTGTAAACCGTAAAACGCGCGTTCGGTATCTACCATAGCAGCGATAGGGGCATTCTCTGTCTGTGCAATTGTTTGGAAACCGATCGGAGGTGTCTCAATCCGATCACCGTGGCTCATCCAAGCAGAAAAGCAGGAAGAGAGTCCCTCAAAAAGCGGATCCGTTTTGCTCAGCACTTGAAGCGGGGCGTGCCCGTATTCGCGTTCAGTGGCTGGATGTACTTTCCCACCCGCTAAGAGCGATGCCATGAGCTGCATGCCGTAGCAGATACCTAATACAGGTATGCCGAGATTAAAGAGTTTCGCATCAATTTTCGGAGCATCCGTCTCATAGACACTTGCGGGACCGCCACTGAGAATGATCCCCTTTGGCGCGATAGCCTCTATTTCGGGCAGCGTCAGTGTATACGGATGAATTTCGCAATAGATATTTTGCTCGCGGACGCGCCGGGCAATCAGCTGCGTGTATTGCGAACCGAAATCCAAAATGAGAATCGTCTCTTGTTGTACGGATGCTGTGTTGTCGGTGTAGTCCATAGGCTTGTAGATTCGGTGTCTATCTATATACCACCCTCTTTTAGAGGTGAGGCGTTACTTCGCAATCAATAATATCGCCAGTCTGCGGCTCAAAAATTACACCATAAGAACCGGGGGGCGCGAAATCAATATCACTTAACATAGCCAAGCCAGTATTCGCGTCCTCTAAGTAGTAGTACCCGCGATGCGTGTGTCTCGGTGTGTTGATACATCGCACGTGGTAGCAGTGGTTGTGGAACTGAATTGTATTTCCGTAAATGATGATATATCTGTCCCCAAACAGATTCATCGCAATCTGATGGACGACATAAGGATCTACATGTTGCACAATTTTTCAGTTAGTCTTGATGATAACATCAATCCTGCGGTTCTTTTCTTCTTTGTCCGGGCCATCCTCAACAATAGGTCGGGTCTCTCCTAAGCCAACTGCGGTAATCCGTCCTGCGTCTACCCGCCCATCCGTAGTGAGGAATCTCTTAATTGAATCCGCGCGCCCCATACTTACACTTTGATTGACCCTTGCATTTCCTAAAGAACTGGTGTGCGCCTCGATTCGGACCGGATATTTACTGAATCCAGCCGTTCGTAGGACTTTTGCAAGCTGCGCGAACGTATCAATAAATTCTGGTCGGATCTGTGTGCTCCCGTAGGCAAACGCATTGCCACTAATACGGATGAGGATACTATCGCGTTGTTGTGTGACGGCAGCATTAGAAATCCGCTTTGCGGCGAGCAGCAGGTCCGACTTCGCCGATGTTACCCGCTCTGCACCTGCCATGGCGCGTTGTAGGTAGTCATCCCCCTCCGCAGCCGCTTTAATCGCGTTGTCATATTCCTTAGCAGCGAACGCAGATTGCGATTTTTCGTACGCTGAATTTGCGAGTTCATACAGTTTCGCTTCCAACTGCGGCACCTGTGTCTCAGCCTGCGCGGCGATCTTTTCGCCTAAACCCTCAATAGCCCGCCGTGCACGTGCTATCAGCGTATCTAATTCCTGCTGTGCGCGTTGCCTATATTCCCTGACCTCCGCAGTTGCAACAGCCTCATCGGCGGATTGTCGCGCCTGTTGTGCAGACTGTCGCGCCTGCTCATAGCGATTTACCTCCAATGCCTGTTTTGCGCGCTGCAGTTGTGAACTTGCCTCTTGTAGCTGCTTCGGCGCATGTTGATTGGCATTGAGGATTTGCGCTCGTTGGATGATAACTTCCACCTGCGCGATTGCGATCTGCGCGTTCGTCTTTGCCGTCACCTCTGCTTCTCGCTTTTGCACCGCCAATTGGTAAAGATTATTTACGAGTGTCTGGGCATCAGTCGTGGCATCTTCGGCATCAGGAAACGCCTTTTGTTCAATAAACTTCGTTATTGAAGCGACCACCGCTTGAACGCGTTCATAGTCAGCGGTCTCCTTAATGGCAGGATAAATATCTACCGTAATATTCACAAGCAACGCTAAACCGGCAATCGGGGCACGGAGTTCAGCTTGACGGAGTTTTGTGCTTAAATCCGCGAGTTCGGCTGAGAGTTGTTCTATCTGTTGTTGGCTCTTATCACCTGATCTCAAAGCACGAGCAAACTGCTCTTCGGTGATCGCTTGACGGATACGTTCGATTTCGAGCTCATATTCCTGTATCTTTATGGCCTGTTGATATAGCTGTTCTCGGATAGAGACGACCTTCTGCTTCGCGTGGTGCTGTCGTGCTTTTGCGATAGTGATCAGTGCCACCAATTCCGCCTGATACGCGAACTCATAACTTTGCGGAATATCCGACGCCTCTTGCGAGTTCCGAGCGAAACTCATGAGTTTCACTGCGCGTCCGTATTCCTCTGGCACCAAAGATTCGGCTTCCAATGCTGCTGCATTATTAATGGCTTGCTGCCCGTCTTGGAACTGCGTCGCCAGCATAACTTCATCAATCTCTGGTTTCGTACATCCAAAAACGACGAGGCACGTGCATAAGAGTAGCCATCCGTAAAATTTCATGAGTCATCCCCAACGGTTAACGTTCAACTATTTTAGTCGTCACGCAAGGCATCAAGTTCTGCTTTTATCACCGCAAGCCTCTGGAGCACCTCAGCAACACTCTGTTCGCCGAGCGTGAGTCGCGCTTCTTCCTCTTCAACGAGTGCTTCCTCACGCACAGCAATAGCGGTTTCAGTTGCGATGCGGGCATGGAGGTATGCACGCAGCGCCAGCCGATATGCCTGTTCCGCATCACCCGCATTCATTTCATTTTCAGCAGTAATAAACAGCTCCTGAGCGGTGCTGAGCGGTGTCCCTGCGGTTTCCTGTGCGCCCATCGCCTCCGCGGAGGAGAGCGCGATTTGCGCGTTTTGCATTGTTTCTACGGCGAGCTGTTGCAATTGCCTGCCGCACCCGAGCAATCCGAGTATTGTTGTTAAGGTGATGAGGTAGATTATCCATCTCATGTCGGTCTTTTCCTGTCTGTTTTGCAGCAAGAGGCTGCTTTAAAATCGTGTGAACATTCGGGAATTTTGGAGTAAAAAAGCCTCGCTCGGGTGGCGCGCGATGCAGCACCCAAAGGCGAGGCTTCTCGTCGTTCGTTCCTGGTGCGGAGGTCTTCGCTAAAATTCAGGACGCTCTGTATAGACACTCACCTTCCGGCGATACTTGTCTTTCCGCTCAAACCATACATATCCATTAATCTTCGAGTAGAGCGTATAATCATTTCCAAGACCGACATTGTTGCCGGGGTGTATATGGGTCCCACGTTGTCGGGCGAGAATGCTCCCTGCGGTGACATAACTTCCAGAAAATTTCTTGACACCGAGTCGTTTTCCGATACTGTCGCGTCCGTTTCGGGTGCTGCCGCCGCCTTTTTTATGAGCCATCAGATTCTTCCTCCACCGCGCCGATTGCGGTAATTTTCACGCGTGTAAACGATTGACGGTGCCCTAATTTGCGTTTGTACCCCTTACGTCGTTTCGATTTGAACACAATCGTCTTTTTCGTGCGTGCTTGTTGAACTACCTCGCCTGTAACGGCGGTATTTTCAAGGTAGGGCGAGCCTGCTTGCAACTGACCGTCATCATCAACGACAGCCAAGACAGATGGGAATGTAACACTTTCTCCAACATCCGCGTCAAGCTTTTCAATATCAATCAAGTTTCCCACTTCTACGCGATGCTGTTTCCCACCGCTCGCAAAAACTGCATACATTTTTCAACATCACTCCTTTCTGCTTAAATTATACCGCAAAAACGCACCAATGTCAATTAGTTTTCAGTTGTCCGTTCGGTTTTTATGCGAAAAACCGAACGGACAAATAATAAACCCTTAATACAAAAACAGTTATTAAACCCAGCCAACGAAGATACGATAATCATAGAGGTGCAGATCGGCATCCGCTTCCAGCGTTAAATCTAATTTCAACGACTTCTTGAGATCCCGCAATTTATTCGCCATCTGCGACTTGATATGCGAGACGACATAGTCGTTGGCGATAACGCGTAGCTCCGAGTGTCCCGACTGGTTATGCGCCATCTTAATCGCACGGAGCAGCTGAATGACGACGGTTTCGATGGAGAGGACAGTGCCATGTCCATCGCAGTAGGGACATTCTTCCATAAGTAACGTAGAGAGACTCGGCCGGGTGCGTTGGCGCGTCATCTCAACGAGTCCTAAGTCTGAGAAATGGAGGATGTTGGTGCGGGCGCGGTCCTTCCGCAGCGCTTCCTGTAACATCTTGAAGACGCGCTTGCGATGCGCCGCCTCTTCCATATCAATGAAATCAACGACGATAATTCCGCCGAGATCACGTAATTGAATCTGGCGGACGACCTCCTCAACCGCCTCAAGGTTGGCACTGAGGATGGTGTTGTCAGGATCAGATTTCCCGACGAACCGTCCAGTGTTGACATCAATGGAGACCATGGCTTCGGTCTGTTGGATGATAATATGCCCACCACACTTGAGCCAAATTTTCTCACTGAGTGCCTCTTTAAGTGCCCGCTCAACACCATAGGCATCAAAAAGGGTTGCTTCGTTCTTATAAAGCGAGACCCTCGGTTTCAAATCAGGCATCACAGAAGAGACATAGTCCATCGTCTCTTGATAGCCCGCCTTTGAGTCAATGAGTAGTTGCTTGACATCTTTGGTCAGCATATCCCGGACAATCCTGTTCGTAAAACTCAGGTCTTTACTGACGAGACTCGGAGCGGATTTTCGCTTGGCACGCTCACTGACCTGCTTCCACTGGTTGATGAGGTATCGGATTTCGGACGCAAACTCGGTCTCGTTTAATCCCTCTGCGGCAGTCCGTATGATAAAGCCGCCCTCAACATCCGCCTTAACCGTCTTTGCCATATTGCGCAACCTATCTCGTTCAGTAGCGGACTCAATCCGGCGTGACACGCCGATATTAGAGGAATTTGGCATATAGACGGCATAGCGTCCCGGAAGTGTAATGTTACTGGTAACACGGGCACCCTTTGTCCCGATAGGTTCTTTGCCGACCTGCACGAGAAGTTCTTGCCGCTTTGAGATGAGGTCGCTAATGAGAAATGGGAACCCGCGCCCACCACGGGATTGTTTAGTAGGCTTTGCTTTCAAATCCAATGTATCAACATCTTTGTCGAGTTTCCGGTTTCCATTCACATTGTCATCTTCAGCTTCATCTTCGTTAGCACTCTCGTATTTGAGATCAGAAATATGTAGAAAGGCGTGCCGGTCCAACCCAATATCAACGAAGGCTACCTGCATTCCGGGTAAAACGTTCTCGACTCTTCCTTTGTAAAGATTTCCCAATGTCTGCGCCGCTGCTTTCCGTTCGATATAAATTTCATTTAGCACCCCCTCCTCAAGTACCGCACAGCGTGTTTCATACTCAACATCAGAAATAAGTATCTCCTTTTCCATTATTACCTCCTATCGTGCCTCTTTTAAGAGACACCTCGGTTCATATTGTCATGTCAAAAATCGGCAGCGTTGCAAAAAGTCGTGAGGACTACAAAACAGCGTCAAGTATACGGTTGCCCCGGTCGGAGTGGCACCAAATTCCCGTGTCGTGAGACGATCCTTCCGTGTCTCAGTACTCCGTTATTTCAAGTGAATTTGGCATAGATTATAGCGATTTAATCTCGGCTCGCGAGCTGCGCTTTACAGCCGCGGTGTCAGGGTTACGACGGGTGTTATTAGTTCACCCATTGAAATGCCACCGTGCTGGAACCCTCCTTG
>VXXH01000581.1 GCA_009835515.1 Candidatus Poribacteria bacterium | reverse complement strand
CTTTCATATTAAGCACGGCATTGACGAACCCATACGCCTTCGTTGGATCGTGTGCGGGACGTAACTCTAAGATCATCTGATAGTCATCACCCAAATCCAAGGTCTGAATATTCTTCCGGTGTCGAATATCCCAAATATGGATTTTATGCCCGAACTTGCGCTCACCTAAATCTTCAAGGCTCACACCATTTTCAATCATTGCAGGGTATCCCCACTCACTGGTGACGGCGATATCATACCCCAAATGCCACCAGAAATCGTAAGAGAGGGATTGAGGACCGCGTTCTACTTCCCACTGCCCCAAGATATTGAAGTTATAATGATCCATAAGGAATATCCCGCCAGGACCTTCTTCTGAACCGGCTGAAGCCAAAGCACTAATGTAGATGCCTTCAGGCCCGCAGTGTACTGTATGCGGACGAGTATATCCAGAACGCTCTTCAACTTCATTAGCGTCCAAAGTTTTAATGAGTTTTGGTGCCTTCGGGTCCTCTTTCACGTCAAGGATATAGATATGGGAACCGCGCAGTGCTGGCACAACGAGATAACGCCGTTCTATATAAGGGTGTGGTGCGTACGGGCAGAGTGCTGCACTACAAGCGTTCCAACCGAAGTGGTGGATTTCGTCGCGAACACCGAGCTCCAGTTTATGAACAATCTCGCCATAAGTATCGGACGCTGGATTGAGGTCAACCACACACATAGCGTCGGGGTTGCCGTCATCTCTTGGTGCAGCGACATAAGCAACATCTTCAATAGGTGCCTCAATCGCCATCTTAGGGGATGGGTAAAAAGTCGGGTCAGGTTTCCACTGTTGTAACAATTTATTATTTCTCCTTTGAATTAGCGGTTTTAGAAGTTACCAGTCACCAGTTACCAGAAAAGAGGGTTGTGACGAACAAAGGTCTCCCCACTTCACTGACTACTGGTTACTGATTACTATTCCTCATCGTTTTTTGCGCGGTCAAGCCAACCAGGTAGCCGGATACCTTCAGATAATTGCCACGCCGTCAAATAGAGCGAAGCTGTCCAACGTACTGATTCACGCGCTCTATCATTTGTAAAATTAACCAAAGCAGGTGTTGGATCCTTTAGGTTTTTCCAATCCTCCGCGAGTACGTAAACGCCATCAACCAAACTGAATCCGGCTTTGACTTGCTGAATTATCGCTGGCATCAAATCACCGACAGCTTCTACTTGTTGGGCTTTCGCGAGTTCTGTTGGATTCAGCTTCAACATCTCAATTGCTGAATCAACTTTCTCATGGATACCGGCATGCAGGCGTGTTCCATCGGCTTGTTTAATCCCATCAAAATTAATGGTTAAGTGCAACGGCTGACACATATCCTGCGCGTAATGCGCGAGGAAGCCAGCATAAAGGAAGCATTTGTTCTGAATCATCGGATTATCGGGCCATTTGCGATGCTCTGCAAAAGCGACAGCGAGGCGTTCCGTCCACTCCGCGAGCGCGTATGGCAGGGTGCCGACCTTTCGCGGCTCAAGTCCGAGCTCAGCACATAATTTAAGATGAGCGTCGCGTCCCTCCGGGATCGGGTGCTCGCCGAACAATTCTATATCAATATAGTGTTCGCCATACTCAGCTTGTCGAGCATGTGGCGTCCCTCGTTCCTTAGATATATCCGGGTCGTAGGCACAGTGGGCAACCATTTTTTCGGCGTTACGGAAAAATTCAGGCATCTCTTCGGGGAGTGCTTTAACGGAGGCTTGTGTAAGGATATCGTGTCCGCCCCCCCACCATGCCCACACTGGTGCCGCAAGCATGAACCAAAACAGGATCAATATATTACAAATACGTTTCATAATTCTCCTTTTATCAATCAGCAGCGAGATAATCTGCCGGATTTGCTTCTTGCCACTGGAACTGAAGCTCAGTTGTTTCATGCGGTTTAAACGATGTTACGACCGTCTCAACGGCGGGACCGACGATATCGATCTTATTCAGGTCTGCCGTGCCGTAACCCATTTCGTTTGCGTAATGGAAGAGTCCGATCTCCAACGGTTCAAATCCCATCGCTTTTGTTGTGACGGCATCCGCAGCAAATACATCACTGCTTACAACTGCGATACCGAGTGGAACAGAATCGGTACCACCGGGGCCATTGCCTTGTAGTCCAACAGTGCCATCAACGACAGCGATATCGGGCTTAAGGTGCCGTGAAAGCCGGAGCAAGTTGATATTGAGCGTCTGTGCCTCGCGTGGCAGTACTCGGTCTGCGTGGCTATGGTAGCCGTGCATTTTAATCCGATCCTCCTTATGCAAGGTTCCCATAATCATATTCTTCATCGCAAGCGTCACAACCCCAGCATCGTGCGTTTTAGCGATAGCGACGGAGATAGTACAAGGACAATCCAGAACGATCTTTGGCATCCGTACCGTATCTTCCTCACGTCCAGCAAGAAAAACTCTGGTTTCTACCCATTCGGTCTCTTGATGCAAATCGACAAGCCGGATGGGAACATCGTATTCGGCTTGGAGTGCGTCATAACCGAAAATCTGAAACGCTTCACCAGAAAATTTCTCATTCGCGCCTTCAGCGACAATTACCTCTTTCGGTGGTTGTGGTGTACTCAACAGAAAATCCAACGCCCCACGCATCGCGTCCACGTGCGACGAGGCGAGCTGGTTCGTGCTGGAAAGAAAATTTGGTTTCAACAGTACCTGCTCACGGACTTTCGGCGTGAGATCCTGACGTATATTGTCTAACGCTTGAAAGACATTAGAACGACGCCTGCCGGTTTTGGCAAGTCCAACTTTGGTATCCATCGGTTTCTCCTTATATTTTCTTAGTGCCCTAATCCCTCCCGATATTGACAGGAGTCCCCCATTACTCGGAAGGAGGGAAAAATCGGAGCAGAAACCCAATCGTTAAAAATTTTCAGTCAAGAATATGTCTCAGAAATCCGGAATGCTTTTCTAAGAGTGCATCGGCATCCGTCGGGTTCAACCCTCTTGCAAGCATTACAATAGCGAGTTTCGCTTGACCACCCGCCTCTGCTAAAGCTGCCTCGGCTGTCGCAGCGTCTACATCAGTAACGGCTTGAACAATCCGAATGCTCCGAGCGACAAGTTTCGTATTGGAGGCGTTCACATCTACCATCAGATTGTTATACACCTTGCCGAGTTTTATCATAGAGACGGTCGTGAGCATGTTCAGCACCAGTTTTGTGGCAGTTCCCGCTTTCAATCGGGTTGAGCCAGTGATAATTTCCGGGCCGACAATCGGTGTGATGAAATGCGTCACCCATCCCTTTAATTGCTCAGGCGGCGGAACACAGCAGAGAAACATCGTTGTTGCCCCAATAGCGTGTGCTGCCTTCAAAGCCCCGATAACATACGGTGTCCGTCCACTACTTGCAATCCCGACAAGCACATCTTGTGCTGTAAGTTGCCGTTCTCGGATAGCAGCCGCGCCGCGTTCAGATTTGTCCTCCTCACCCTCCACCGAACGGCGCAAGGCGACATCACCACCAGCAATAATTCCCTGCACCATTTCAGGAGACGTGCTGAAGGTTGGAGGGCATTCGGAGGCATCTAACACGCCAAGCCTACCGCTCGTACCCGCCCCTACATAAAATAACCTACCGCCATCGCGAAACGCGGAAACGCACAGGTCAACAGCGCGTGCGATTGCCTCGGATTCTGCTGCTACCGCTGCAACCGCTTTCTGATCTTCTTCGTGAAAAATCTGGACGATTTCTGCGGTCGATTTCAGATCAATATCGGTAGAGCTCAGATTTCGCCGTTCCGTTGTGGGTTGCATGCGTTCCTTCGCTGGTAACAATCTTCTGTCACAATTTCGCTTGCGCTACTAACACGGCACCATACGCCGGGTCATGTCTTGGAAGTAGCACTGATGCCTCTGGGGCAATCCCCGCAAACTGTCGGCGGAGTTTATCGGCAAACACTGGTTGATGGATAAGATTGCCACCACTGAGAACAATATCAAAAGAGGCTCCGAATTCTAACTGTTCAATCACACTACTTGCAGCGCAGACGAGTTCAGCAGCAGCCACATCAATAATCTTTTCTGCCACCATGTCCCTCGTTCGAGCAGCATCAAACACGACTTTAGATAGTTGCGCGATGGCGTCCCTACTTGCAGCATGCACCCAGCGAATAAGGTCACCCGGTGCGTTCAGTTCAAGGGTACTAAGAATTCGGTTTGTCAATTCAGTGGGTCTGCCTCTGCCATCAGCAGCACGGGCGACCGCTCGGAGTCCTTTGATGGCGATGTCGTAACCGCTCCCTTCATCACCGAGTAGATACCCCCACCCGCTTGCGCGTGCTTCTTTGCCATCAGTGTTGATACCGTAGACGATAGCACCAGTCCCTGAAATGACAATTACGCCGTGTTGTTTCTCAGTGCCGCCAACGAGTGCAATGTGGGCATCGTGCGTCAGGATGCGATTTTCGCCGATGCCAAGTTCATCACAAATCCTGCCAATTATTTTTCTGTCCTCGGCGCGCCCCAAGCCTGCCATTCCCAGACAGAAGTGGATAGCAATTGTTGAGGGGATGCCTGCTTTTTCGCAAAGTGCTTCGACAACGCTTTTCAAAACCGTTTGCGTTTTCGCCGCACCAACGACGTGGTAATTGGATGGTCCCGATTGCACTTGTGCAAGGCATCGTCCTGTTTCTGTCGTTAGGATACCAACTGTTCCTGTCCCGCCCCCATCGATACCAATGATGTACATGATATTCCAATGTTAAGTGGTGCCTTCAGCGTCATTCAGTTCTCCATTAATCGCGTCTTTCATCTGTAGAGAGTAGACACTCCATAACATTGCCCTATTTTGTGCAACTCAGAACGAAAGTATGCCCCATTTTGTGCAAAACTTTATCGCTATTCTGTAGAGTGCCCTATTAGCGCAGTATTATCCAAATCGGCACAAAACTTGCTATATATCGTATACAGTTGTCAGCAATCGGAAACCGTTCTCCGGTAATTCCGATTTTTCGCTCAAAATTCTTCGCTGGCGAGATTTGAAACCGCGTCTACCGATTACTGACCGCTGGTAAGCACTTGACAATCCACAGTAAATTCCATACAATATAGTTTATCACGATTCAAAAACAGATTCAACAAAAAATCTATCGAGAGGATCAAAATGCAAAAGAAAAACTACCTCGCGCTCTTTATCCTATGCGGAAGTCTTGTCTACCTCGGTTGTTCCCAAGATTCGGTGCAATTTGAGTGGCGACAGATTGAAAGCGGTACCGGTGAACATCTTTATGGGGTTCATTTTGTAGATGCGAAACACGGATGGGCAGTTGGGACTGCTGGTATAATACTATCTACTACTAACGGTGGAATGACTTGGACTGCCGCATCAGTGTCGAAGGACACGCTGACACAAGTTAATTTTACGACACCAAACAACGGTTGGTTTGCCAGCATCGGGAAGGTGCATTATACCGGCAGCGGTGGTGCCTCTTGGAGTATGCAACATCAAGTCCGCGGTGCAGGTAAAAGACCGCCGGGTATCTTGGATCTGTATTTTGTGAGTACGACCGAAGGTTGGGCAGTCGGTGGGTCAGGTACTATTCTTCGTACAACAGATGGTGGGAGTCGTTGGGAAAACCACAGAGATCTTTCAGATAAACATTTATGGGGTGTCCATTTTGTTGACCCAGAACACGGTTGGATCGTTGGCGAGGAAGGTGAGGTACTCCATACCCAAGACGGTGGAAAACGCTGGGTGCGCCAGAGAAGCAATGCCGAGCAACCGCTATTTGCCGTCCATTTCGCAAATCTAACGCATGGTTGGATTGTTGGCACAAACGGGTTGATCCTTCGGACTACTGACAGCGGAAAAACATGGCATCGACAGCAGACGCCTGTGAATCAAAGTTTGCGGGATGTGGCGTTCCGCGACGAGAACCGCGGGTGGGCAGTGGGTGAAAAGGGCTTAATCCTCCATACAACAGATGGGGGTGATATGTGGAGTCGTTATCCGACACCTGCGCGACATAATCTGCAGGACATCCATCTCCACAAAAACGCCGGTTGGATCGTCGGCGCGAAGGGGACTATCCTGAGAGGTCATTAGGATTCATGCCTTAACTTATTTATATCGCCACAAGACTGTGTCGACATCCCAGAGAAAAATCCCGCCGGACTCACCGCTGGCAAGCGTTCTGCTATCTGAAGAAAACACGACTACCGAAACAGAACTTCTATTCGCTGTTAAGGTAACCAAGGCGCGGCCTGTGTTTGGATTCCACAAACGGATACCATCTATGCCGCCACTCGCGAGCAACGTTCCATCCGGAGAAAAGGCTACAGAATAGACATCACTGGTATGTCCACTATTTCGATTTTTTGCATGTCCTGTCAGCGTTAACCTTTTCTCACCCGTAGGAACATGCCACAAACGGATCGTAGGATCCTTAAAGCCACCACCACTTGCAAGGAACCGACCCCCCGGAGAAAACGCGAGGGTCTCAACACCGTACTTCTCTGGAAGGGTCTTTAGCAAACGACCTGTCTGCACATCCCATAAATGAATTTCTGATATCCATCCGCCAGTTGCAAGCAGCTGTCCATCTGGAGAAAAGACAACTGCCCTAAATTCTCGATCGTTTCCCGTGAAAGTTTTTAACAAGCTACCCGTCTCTACATCCCACAGTTGAACTGTCGCGTTTCTACCGACACTTGCAAGCGTTTGACCATCTGGAGAAAAGGCGCATGCCTTAACGCCTTTATGGTCTGAAATAGTTTTCAACAGTTCCCCGGTTTCAGGATTCCAGAAACGGAGCGTGTTGTCAGGAAAACGCGCGATGCTCGCAAGGTAGCGTCCATCCGAAGAAACGTCCACGGCAGTAACGGCTCCTGTGTGTCCAGTGAGCGTACGCAGTAAGCCTCCTGTCTTTCTATCCCACAAATGAATTTTATCATCCCCGCTTACACTTGCAATCCACTCGCCATCTGGCGAGAACGCTGCATCACTTCCCCAGTCTATATGCTCCATGAGGACTTTCTTTTCCTGACCGGTTTCAGGACTCCACAACCGCAGTGTGCTGTCAGAACTTGCACTGGCAAGCGTATCACCGTTTGGAGAAAATGCCAGTGTGCGAACCAGGTCCGTATGTCCTTTGAAAGTTTTTAGTAAATTTCCGGTGTGCGCATCCCACATCCGCAACGTCGTATCACCGTTGTCCCCTCCAGCTGCTACACGACTATTTGCAGAAAAGGCTAAGGCATAGATTGAACCTGTGTGTCCTACAAGTTTATGGAGGCGTTCTTCGGTGTGGACATCCCATACATAGAGGTCCCTATCATCGTAATCGTACCCTGTAACAGCCGCGAGTTTCCGACTATCCGGGGAAAACACCGTGGAAACAACTTGACCAACTCCTAAGATATCTCGGTGTTCACCCGTTTCAGGATTCCACAAATTAACTAAGCCGAACTCCCAATCTCCACAGCCAAGCGCGAGCGTTTGTCCATTTGGGGAAAACGCTGCGGACTTGGCTGGGCTTGCGCGATCCCTGAACGTTTTCAACAGATTGCCAGTCCGCACATCCCATACCCGAAGGGTGTCTTCATAACGCGCAAAACTCATGAGGTTGCGGCCGTCTGGAGAAAACGCTACGGAAACCACCTGCATGGGTTCCCATACAACTTCCGGATGGCTTTTCTCCAAACCAAAGGTTTTCAGCAGGCGACCAGAACGTGCGTCCCACACAGATAGCGTGTAGTGCCCACTTGCCCCAGCAAGTCTGCCAGAATCGGCAGAAAAAGCAATAGTAGTGATGCCACCCTTATCTGCTGCAATTAGGTTATGTGGCGCATAAGTCTCTGTATCATAGAGCCAAATTCCGACTGAAGTCGCTACTGCAAACCGCTGACCATCAGGTGAGAACTTTAGATCCTCCACCCTGCCCCTACCAATGCGCAATTTAGCACCTTCAGGTAACTCCCATTGTGTATAATCCTTGTCTTGCGTACACCCACTTAACAGAAGGGAAATACACGCGAACAGATGAATAGCAGTTAAGAAACGCAACCGTTTCATTTTTTCCTTTTCTATCTTTACTAAGGTTTGGACAATTTTTCCGAAATAGACATGCCGCCCCTACGGGGCTTAACCGCGTGGGGAGTGGCGTTTCTATTCTCACTGCGAAGCAATACCACCCCTACGGGGCTGCGAATCGGTGCGTCCACGTTTATTTTTCTGCGAGTTGCGTTTGTGTAAGGAATTTTGAGAAAAATCAAAAGTGCTTAAAAAGCGGACATAAACCTGATTGAAGTTGTCCAAACTATAGTATCTTTAGAGGATTTAAGGACAAAGGAAGTCTTCTATTCCATGGTGTGACTATCGCCAACATTACTCGCGCGGAAATGAAACTGTATCAGGCACAACAATCTCGCCAGCAATGATTTTCGTTTTCAAGGATTCCACTGTCTCTATAATGTCATCTGAAAGCAACGGTTGGTTGTGTTCATCAACGGCATAACTCACACCACCATCCTTGAGTCCAAAGTATCGGATACCTGCCATAAAATTCCCATCAGCCGTTTCTCGGATGATACGCTGCACAGAAGCTGGAATCTCTTTTGTCATACTCGTCAAGACGAGTCCTGGGGCAAGATGGTTGCCATTGGCATCAACCCAAATGATAAACTTTTGTTGTGCTTGTGCTGCTTCGAGTACCCCTTGACCGGTGCCGCCAGCAGCGACGTAAATCACATCTATCCCGTTTGCATATTGTGCTAAAGCCAGTTCCTTCGCTTTTTCCGGTTGACCGAAACCTGTCGCATCTTTGCTAATATATTCTACAGTGATTTCTGCCTCTGGATTGACCGCTTCAATCCCCGCAACGTAGCCTGCTTCAAATTCTTGTAACAGTGCAACATCTGCGCCTCCGATGTAGCCGATCTTGTTACTTTCCGATTTTAAAGCCGCAACCGCCCCGACCAGAAATGACCCTTCATTGGATTTATAGTTCACTGAAGCCACATTTGGAATATCAAGCACAACATCAAAAATGGCAAATTTGACATCAGGAAATTCCGGTGCTACACGAGCAAGCACATCTCCCATCTGATAACCGGCTGTCAAGACAAGTTCTGAATTTCGCGCTGCATCTCTTAGGAGCAGCTCTGTAGCTACAGAATCGTTTTCGATCCCGTTAACTTCAGTGAGTATAATTCCAAGTTCTTCCTCCGCACCCTTTACACCGATATGGAAGGCGGTACAGTAAGCCGCGGAGCCGACGCAATCGCTTGGATATATCATGGTCACGCGAAGTGGGGCAGTGTCCATC
>VXXH01000702.1 GCA_009835515.1 Candidatus Poribacteria bacterium | reverse complement strand
GCTCGAATAGATCGTTGACGATTGTTGTTGCGATCAATGGTTGCTGCTACGGAAAGGATCAAAAACCGGATAAAGGTGATTACTTGAAATTGTGTGGACAAAAATTTTGGGAATTTATTTCAGGTAATGACAACCTATATACTGACATCATTGAACCTTTAGGACATCAAGCGAAGAAAAAGAATGAGCAGTTTATGGAAGAGTATGCTAAAGTCGTCAACAAGTTTACTGCTGAATTCATCGGGAAATATTGCGATGCAGAAGGCAACATGCTTTGGGAGGAAATCGTCAAATTCAATTCAGCAGATACTACATCTTGAAAACCAACGCCAGACGCGGCTCAGCAAATCTAACTTACTGTTCAGAGACATTCAATTATTTTCTGGTCAATATTAGATTCTGATACACATCAACAACGGCAGCAAAACTCGGAGGTATTACAGTGGTTGCGCTGAATTCGGTTACAATTGCTGGACCTGCGATTTGGTTGCCGGGCTGCAACGCTTCGCGGCGATAGAAATCGGTTGGGAGTGCTTCACCCTCAAAGACAACACGGTTTTGGACAATAAACGCTTCAGACGGATCGGCATCCACAAACGGCAAGGGTTGGATGGAAGGCTTGTCGGTCTCCCCAGTTGCCGTAAGTCGTAGGTTTACAACTTCAACCGGTGCGTCTGTTCGCGCATAACCGAACCGCTGACCGTGTGCAGCGTGAAATCTCTGAACAAGTGCATGTGCCCCTATTTCAGTAAAATAGGGGATATTTAGTTCATAAGACTGTCCTTCGTATCGTATATCAAGAGAACGGTCAATCTTAAGGTGATTAGGTGTGAATCCTTCCGGTTTCATCTCATTTTCCGCACGGGTTAAGAGTTCGTCAAACCCAATGTTTAATGTGTCAACGAGTGTTTCACTGCCCTTCTCAAACCGCCATAGCACTGTCTGTGAATAGTCTTTGACGACATCGGCAAAGAGCATCCCGTAAGCGGAGAGTAAACCGCCGTTTGGTGGAATCAGGATTGTTTCGATGCCGAGGTTCTCCGCCATAAAGGCAGCATGCAAACCACCAGCACCACCGAAGGAAACGAGTGTGAAGTCGCGTGTATCAAATCCTCGTTCCACTGAGATAACCTTGATGGCACGTTCCATGGCTGCGTTTGCAACTTTGAGAATACCGTCGGCAGCTTGCAGTGCAGGAATGCCGAGTTGTGCCGCAAATTTTTCAATGTGTGCGCCGGGCTTATCAAGGTTAAGTGACATCGCACCGCCTAAAAACTGAGTCGCAGCGATGCGTCCTAAGAAGAGGTTCGCATCGGTTACTGTGATGTCTTCTCCGTTATTGTCATAGCAAATTGGGCCTGGATCTGCGCCTGCACTCTCTGGTCCGACGCGCAAGGCACCACCTGCGTCCAGAGTTGCGATAGAACCGCCGCCTGCGCCGACGGTATGGATGTCAATTAACGGCACCTTGATCGGGAGGCCGCTAATCGTGCTTTCCGTCGTGAGCGAGATGCCGTCATTACAGAGGCTCACATCCGTGGAGGTGCCACCCATATCAAATGTGATGATCTGGTTGTAGCCAGCAGTTTTAGCGATTTGATAAGCACCGAGAACCCCGCCAGCGGGACCAGAGAGGACCGTGCGGATACCAACAGACGTATCTTGGGACGGTAAGTTTTCAGCTTGCAATCTTCCCTGAAATGCCTCTACGGAAATACTACCGCCATTGGAGAGCATCAGTCGAAACGATTTTTTAATTTTTCCTTGCGGATAAGTATCGGCTGCTTGTTTCTTGACGCTTTTCGTGTTCGGGTCTCCCGCCATTTCATTACGAACCACGGTTTCGTTAGAACTGTACAGCAAATCAGAATCTGTCAGTGTAGAGAGGTGCCGTTCTAAGGTAGGACGGATGTACGCATTCGCGACGGTGGTGCTGAAACGTGCATACTCGCGGTATTCCGGTAGGACCTCGTGTGAACATGAAATCGGTATCCCAAGCCGTGCGAGGTGTTCGGCAACAATCTGTTCATTCTGCGGGTTGACATAGGCGAAAAGGAAACAGATTGCGACTGCATCAAGTTCCAACGCAGCGAGTTTGGAGGCAAGTGCATCCAAATCGGTGGATTCAATCTCGGTCTGGATTTCGCCTGTGTGCAGTGTTCGTTCCGGTATACCGAAACGTCTGTCGGCAGGGACAAGTGGTGCTGGACGTTCCACAAAGAAATCGTAGAGACTTGGACGTGCCTGTCTGCCTATCTCTAAAACGTCTTCAAAGCCTTTCGTTGTGACAAGTGCAATGCGCGCGCCTCTCCGTTCAAGGAGCGCGTTCGTCGCGACTGTCGATCCGTGGACGATGTAAGGGCTGGGTGACCCAGCCCCTACGGCATCGGCACTGTGAAGACGCAGGATTTCGCTCACACCTTGTATCACGGCGTGTGCTGGATTTTGGGGTGTAGATAGGACTTTGTGCGTGAACAGTTCTCCATTGATACGCATCACGATGTCCGTGAAAGTGCCGCCCGTATCAACACCTATATTTTTAACTATGGGGGTCTCCTCTCGATTTTCTTCGTTGTCGAAAATCGGCTTTTTAACTATGGGGGTTTCTTCTCGATTTTCTCCGTTGTCGAAAATCGGTTTCTGGTGAGACTCAAGTTTATTTGGAACCAATTGCATTTCTTCTCTCTTCTAACTACAACAATTTCTCTTACGAAAGCTCAAACAACTACATTTTGTGGTTTGCCTTCGAGGAAAGCGATGATATTATCTACCGCGCCTTCGTTTAGCAGTTCAACACCCTCCGGTGTCATATCGGCACAATGCGGTGTCAGAATCACCTGCTCACATTCCAAAAGCGGATGATTCGCCGGGACTGGTTCTTGATCATAGACATCAATCGCAGCACCACCGAGGTGTCCGCTGTCCAGCGCACGGATAAGCGCGTCGGTGTCAAGCACGCCGCCACGGGCAACGTTGATTAAGAGCGCGCCAGGTTTCATCAAGCCAAATTCACGTTCACCGATGAAATGGTGACTCTCCTCTGTCAACCTGACATGCAAACTGACGACATCGGCAGTACGGAGAAGTTCATCAAGAGAAACAAACTGAACGCCGAGCTCTTCTGCACGCGATGCTGAAGGGTTATACGTCCACGCGATAACATTCATCCCGACGGCTCGCCCGAGACGTGCCATCTCTGTCCCGATATGCCCGGTGCCGACAATTCCTAAAGTTTTCCCTTGCAAGTAGATGTTGTCCATACGGGGCCATCCGCCTGCCTTCATTGAGGCTGTGAGGAATGCTGCGCGTTTGGCGAGCGCGAACATCAGCCCGAACCCGTGCTCCGCAACAACCGGCGCGGTGCGTCCGGGTTGATTGCAAACAGTAATTCCACGCGCTTTCGCCTCCTCAAGTCCAATCATATCCGTTCCGATGGAGCAGAGCGAAATTAACTTGAGTTTAGGCAGTTGACGTAAGATGTCTGCGGGCCACTTGACGATCCCGCGCGAATTGATGAGGATGTCTGCACCTTCAGCGCGGCGGATTTTCTCCTCGTTCGTCTCGGGTCGGTCGGTGTAGAGGACAACATCGCCGTAGGGTTTCAAGCGTTCGAGATGCGGCGAGCCTTGGATTTGTGGTGGTGAATCACCGGGGACAACAATCTTGGGTCTGTTCACAAGTTATTCCTTATTTTTACCATCATCTTCGGAGTCAAGACCCCGTCCTTCAGGATGAAGATATAGACGCTACCTAAGGTGTTGCTTAACGGAAAATTTGATTTTTGAAGATGGTCGTGATACAATGTTAGCGATGTACAGCACTGCACCACACTACGCGCATTGATAATGTGCAAATGCAGGCGGTCAGTTTCCCTCACTTAGCCACCTACATTTTAAGGTGTTTTAAAAAAGAAATCAAGCACTTTTCATTGGCACTCCACAATCTACGTTTGATGGATTAGATGATGAAAATCAACACTGTCAATAAATTCTTACTCATCTCAATTGATTGCTGGCGGTTCGATGCACTCAGTCGGACGAACCCCCTTTTTAACACGCCGAAGTTCGACCTACTGACCCAGGATTTCTCGTTTGCTGAAAAGTTTTTTGTGCCAGCACCGGCGACACGTCCATCTCATACCTCCTATTTCACCGGACTTTATCCATTTGAACACGGTCTCTATGGGCAGGCTTACCTTAAGATGTTCAAGGGTATCCCAAATCTATTTCAGATATTTAGTGATGCTGGTTATCACATCACCGGGCGTTCAGAATATCCGGATGTGTTCCGATTCCTCGACTTTGAGCCGTTCATTACAGCAATTGACCCGAATGCATCGGCACAACATCTCGGCTCACTTGAAGACTTGATCCGACAGTTCAAGCAGCCTTCGGACGTACCGCAGTTCTGTTTCCTGCATTTCTGGTATGCACACGCTGAATATGGCATGAGCGGAATTCCAGGGGCTCCAAGTTTCGGGTGGCTCGTCAATAACAATAGGATGGATGAGGCGTTACATACCTACTACGCCGCTGTGACGCATATACTCGAATTTAAGCTCGTTGAAATTTTGAAGCAACTTCATCTCTCAGAGTGGGCAATTTTCATCTTCGGAGATCACGGTGAAGGTATCTGCGATGAGATTATAAACCACGGTGCCACACTCCATCAGAACGTGCTACACGTGCCGTTGTTAGCACATATCCCTGACGTGGGGAATCTGGAATTTCCGAATCCGCCGATTTCAGCGATTGATTTGTTCCCGACCCTTACAAACCTCGCAGGTATTGATGTGAACTATCACGGCTATGGACAAGACCTGCTATCTCCATCTAAAATTGACGCAAACCGATTGGTCCTGTCGGAGTTGGATAGTCTCTACGGTGTTAGGTTTCTTGATAAAAATAACTTGGAGATACCGCACCATCGCGTAACTTCCCGGGCAATGGTTGATAACATAGAGATTGATAGGTATTCGGAAGGCGTTCGACTCTGGTCCCTAACGGATGGTAAGTATCTGTATCGTGAAAATGAACGGACAAGTGAGTTCGTGTACCGACATGTCCTGAGTGGTGAAGAGTTTGCTTGTGAAGATCCAGATCGCTTCCGAGACGCCTATGATAACATCCTCATGAATTCTAATTACCACCACCTGAAAACGCAAGAATCTACGGCTGAGGAGACAGAGATTCTGGAAGGTAAGTTACGGGATCTTGGATATATTGAGTAGGTTCAACAGGTGCTTTTTTATCTGACACAATCAACGAATTATGTGATAATGACATATCCTGTATCATATTTTCACTTGCGCGATGCCAAGCACGCTTCTTCTAAGAAAAGGAAATTCTAACAATGAAAGTTACGTTTGACCACGTCCATCTTCGGTGCGAGGACTTGGACGGTGCAATCAGTTATTACGAAAAGATATTTGATGGCAAAGTCTTAGAAACAGTTGATGTCGGTAGGTTAAAAGTCGTCCGTATGGAAATCGGTGGGGAACGGATATTCCTCTCCTCTAAATTACCGGATATGGAGGTAGAAGATAGCAGCGGCAATCCGCGCTGGGGGCTCTTCCAACTCGCCTTCACTGTAGAAGACCTCGACACGACCGTCGCAGAACTCCAGGCGAAAGGCGCAGAACTCGACTATCTGATACCTGAGTTCAAAAGGGCGTTTTTCAAGGGACCTGACAACGTTCAAATCGAACTCATTGGGATGTAATGGTTCACAGAACCTGCACCTTTGTTCTGGCAAATCGTGGTGGGTGAGGTCCCGTGCCTCACCCCTCTCTATATCCGTCCATAGTGGATTGGTAATTGAAAGCTTACTATAACGTGAGTAAGGTTGAGGTTACCTCATTAGAATTATGATAGAAAAAGAATTTAGAAACGAAGATCCGCCCGGTAAGATTATTGCCCTTGTATTGTCTACCATTTCTCTTTACGGCGGGAATTCACTCGCTGTTAAGATCAGTTTGCAAGGCATTCCGCCGCTGAAAATGGCATTTCTTCGTTATATATTAGGGACTCTTGCTGTTGGTGGTGTGGGCTTTTTCCAGGGAATGTCAATGCGGTTGCGTTTTGAAGAAGTGCGCCGGTTGTCCGTAGTTGCGGTATTGCACGCATTTCATACCGTCCTGTTGAACATCGGCACTGAACTCACTATCGCTTCTCGCTCAACCATTTTTTTCGCGCTTTACCCAATTTTTACTGTCATATTCGGGCACTTTTGGCTTCCCGATGATCGGCTCTCTGTTAGGAAGATATTAGGGATTCTCTCTGCCTTTGGTGGTGTTGTTGCAGCCATCGCGCCGAACCTACGAGGCGATGGCACCTTGGAGTCTCTCATCGGAGACCTGATTGTAACGCTGGCTGCCTGTCTCTTTGGACTCCGCATTACACTCACGAAGGTGTTTGTTCAAGACATTTACCCTCACCGCCTCCTCGTCTGGTTGTTGAGTTTAAACATTCCCTGTTTTCTATTTTTGAGTTATTTCCTTGAGCGTGGGAAACCGATTGCATTGACGTTGGCAAATGGAGCAGGAATGCTCTATCAAGGCTGGATACTCACGGGTTTCTGTTTTCTGACATTGACATCGGTGCTAAGAAAATACAAAGCAAGCAAATTGGTAGTCTTGTATTTTTTCATGCCTGTGTCCGGTGTATTGTTTAGCAATCTGTTTTTGGGGGATGAACTGTCGTTGAGTATATTAGCAGGAACTGTATTGGTAGCAGCAGGGATTTATCTGGTAAATATGAGGCGTTAAAGTAGATATCGATGTGTAGAAAACGAGCGATGGGTGAGGCGTTGCACACCAATTATTAGGTTTCGACAGATCTGCGATACACTCGGTTTCAACTGGAGTAGTCTTTATTAGGTCTAAATTAACGTTGGCACTTCAGGAATCCCTATCTAACAATCTTTTCATGCGGTTGGTGTTCATTTTCATTCAGCACCCCAATCGTGCGTTTTTGTGCCGCCGTCATAGATAACGGCGTGTCCTGCTTCTATCAACGCCTCAGCGACATCAGTAGATACACCATCTTTGAAACATATCACATCCGCGATGATGCGACCTGCATATTTATCCAGCGCTGGATTCTGGATCACGAATCCGAGCGTGCCGTCATCTTTACTGTTGTCAAGGAGCAATTGTTTAAGAAAGTCCGTTGCGGCTTCAGCACGTTCTTTTTCCCGTTGAATTGAGATTTCGGTGCGGTCGCCGCGGATCGGACGCTTTTCAGGCGTATCTACCCCCGCTATTCTGATGTTTGTGATGCTATAAATGCCGTCAACACGACGTTCAATACCGGGCCAGAGGGTTAATTGCGCCTCGCTCATGCCCGGCGTTGGTGAATGAAACGGATAGATTAAGATCGCTACATCTTGGATTGTGTCGCCATCGTAGACATCGTCGATATTATCAATCGTTCCATAATAAATCGGTGCGCTGCTTTCGGGGAGCAGCACATCAGAAGTCTCACACGCGGCAAACAACAGGCACAATAGGAACGCCAAGGTTATTTTTCTGAGAATTGCGCGAGGCATACCATGCTTTGCGTCAACGGCACGGCGGCGCGTGCCCACCACTTTTAAAAACACTGACGATACAACGCAACGATCTCTTCAGCAGTCGCTTGCCGTGGATTGTTGGCAGGGCTTCCACTGGCAATGGCATCGGCTGCCATCTGTTCAATCACGTCCTCAAATTTCTCTCTGTCAATTTTATCGATTTCGCCGAGTCGCGGCATCTGAATATCGGTGACGAGTCGTTCAACGGCAGAAACCGCTGCGTCTGCCTGATGCATCGGGGATAATCCATCAAGTGGTTCACCCATCGCACGTGCAATATCGGCAAAGCGGTCGGGCACCCCGACGACGCTAAATGCCATCACATCGCGTAACAACACCGAATTCGAGAGTCCATGATGAACGTGGAAATACGCACCAATTGGACGCGACATGCCGTGGACCAGCGCGACAGAGGAATTGCTGAACGCCATCCCTGCGATAGACGCACCGATCATCATATCCGTGCGTGCGGGGATATTTTCGCCGTCTGCCCACGCCTGCCGCAGCGACCCCGAAATCATCTCAATCGCCTTCAATGCAAGTGCGTCGGTGATCGGTTGCGCGCGTTTGGAGATGTATGCCTCTATTGCATGCGTCAACGCGTCAACACCGACTGCTGCCGTCAAGTGCGGTGGTGTTGTCAGAGACAACAGCGGGTCCACAAGTGCGACGTGTGCAAGTAGACAAGCGCTGCTGAGCATCATCTTCACATTCCGCACAGCATCCGTAATAACGGTAACCTTGGAGACTTCACTTCCAGTGCCGCCCGTTGTCGGTATCGCAATAAGGGGTGCGCCGGGATTCGGGATTTTATCCACACCCATATAATCAGCAAAATCGCCATCATTGGTTAGTTTCATGGCGATGCCTTTTCCGCAGTCAATTGCGCTGCCACCGCCGATACTCACAATAATATCACATGCTTCGTCATCGTACTGTTTTAGCCCATCCTGCACGTTCTGTAAAGTCGGATCGGGTGTGACATCAGAGAAGCAGGTGCTGCTTATGCCAGCAGCGTGTAAATTTTGGGCAATCTGGTCGGCGTATCCGATTTTAGCGATACCCGGATCGGTCACGACGAGTGCGTTCGTTGCACCGAGCCGTTTCGCCTGTTCACCGACATTCTCGGACGCGCCTGCGCCTGTAATTATTATGGGTGGGAGTGTTAGTGTGGTAGCCAAATTTCAATTTCCTATAAGGATTTACTGTTCAACTGGAGGGAGAACGGATTAAGGGCAAATCGCTGATCTGAGTTTGTGCAAAAAGACCAGAAGGTAGTTCTTTTTTATGTGCCAAAAATGATTCAATGAGCAAATCAACAGCGTCTTGCAGATTCTTTAAAGTCTCTTTTTGCGTATACCCCCAACTCGAAGCTCCTTGATGCTCTAAAGCGGGAATATAGGCTCGCCAGACAGCGTTTTCATCTGGCTCATCGGGCCACTTGTCTTTTTCTAAGACGACTTGAAATGAGTATGTTTTCACCCATTCCTCCTTAGTGACTACCTGCCCCGTTCAAAAATTCCTCAATGTTTTTACCGATAGTCGGCGGTGGGAGTGCCTCATTGTCTCGGTGGAAAATTTCTATCCACTCGTCAACGATCTCACATAACTGCTGGTAAACTTCAATTTCATCAGTGCCGTGGCAACATGGACCAATGATTCCCGGGCAGTACCCGATAAAGCATTCGTCCTCGTCTGACCACTCAACGATCTTAATGTAC
>VXXH01000413.1:610-9294 GCA_009835515.1 Candidatus Poribacteria bacterium | reverse complement strand
GTTAAAGACACAATTTTGCGGTAGAAAACGTGCAGTTTGTGAAAAAAGCAGATAAATTTGTATTTTTTAGAGACTGTTTAGCAAGTATCAAATTTCAAAGCACAATAAGCCGCTGCTTACTGATTTGATCTGGACTCGGTTTTCTTTTTAACGCGGATCAATGGAATTTTATGTCGGGAGACATCCTCATAGCGTTCGGTTGAATCTCCATCAAAATGGTATAAACCGAGTGTGTCATCGTCTGGCGTAAATGCACCAATGGGTGTGTTATACGCCCCTTCGTCATAACGCACAACACGGCTGATTCTCAGTTCGTCTATATACATGCCAGATGCAGGTACCGCTTTCAGACCGCTCTCCTTTAGAATAGGAACACCACCAATCAGAAGAGGTTCACTCATAGATGCGAGATGACCCCCTGGGACGAGTCCAGAAATAGAGCCGCCACATCCGACAGTAGAGGCACCGTCAATTATCGCCACATAATAGACCCACCGCCCGGTAGGTTGTGTCCCTCATATTATTCCGGATCCACCCTCAACGCCTCTTGTGACAATGGCGGGACTCGCTTTATACCCATCACCAACAATAGCACAGGTAAAGCGGTTTGTCTGACCTACTATGGAGAAGGCAGCACGGGCCCCAGCAGTTAGTGATCGGATATCTCGAACGCTCGGCGGTCTGTCTATGTATACCCACGCCTCAATCGTTAACGGACCTGGATAATCAGGGAACCAAGGTTTTTCGGTTTGCACGAGTGGGAGTTCGGGATTTAGTTCAAGCCAACCACCTCCAGCAGGAGAAGGTTCATGGGGTGCTGCATAGAGCGTTAAAGGCAGCATTAAGATAATCACTAAAAGTGCCTCTTTGACGTATTTCATGCGGGACCTCTGTCAAAATTAATTGTAGGGTTGGTTAAGTTGTAAGCGGAGTACACCACGGTGCCGCGTGCCGATATAGAAAATGCCACGGTCAACAGCAAAAGCGGTTATTTTGTATGGAACTTCAGATGAAATCCGAATCAATGTATCTGTCTCCGCGTCTATCCGATAAACGCCTCGGTTAGCTACCCCGTAGACCTTATCACCATCTACGGCTATCCGAGCAATCAGGGGACGGTTACCCTCTGTATCTGTGAGTGCGTGCCAATTGATACCGTCTTGCGAATTCATGATGCCTTGATCTGTTACGACATAAACCGTAGCATCCGCAAAAATTATCTCTTGAAAATATGCGAAAGGGAAGGGTAAATCGGCGGTAATCTCTTTCCAATTCTCTCCGTTGTCAAACGATTGAAATAGCGAACCATCGCGTTTACCGGCATAGACGACATTCTGTGAAGCCGCGAGTGTGAGGCCTTTGGATGTATCTGCCCCCGGGGCGCGTTCGGTGGTATCTACAATACCGGTATTGAACCATTCCGCTTCACCTTTTCGCCATCTGAAGAGTTTGCGCCGGAATTCCATGAAGACGGTTTCATCAGTCATCGTAAATCCACCGTTTGTTAGTCTCTCATCAATGATTCGGGGCATATCTGCCCGTCGTTGACGGCTCATTTCGCTTATTTTGGAAGGTGCCTTTTCAAATTTCTTTTGCCATTCAACCTCCAATGTATCTTGAGGAAAAATAGGGACCTTTTGAACAGGCGTTAGCGCGTCTATATGAGCAGAGAGATGCAAAAAGGAGATATTATTGGATGTGCTGTTGCTTACATATAGGCGACCATCAGTTTCTATGATTTTCGCGTGACTCAGCATATCTGGAATTGCCTGTTTTTTTCGGAGTCGTCCTTTTTGCCTTATATTGTTGCCAGTACCTATTTCAACGAATGTCCAAGATTCTCCGAGATCAATTGATTTGACGATCCCTTCCGGGGTGAGTGCGTAGAGCGCATTTTCAAGGGTAACCAGCCCTTGAACGTGTGAATTTACCATCCCAGTAGAGAAGGGATGCCACGACCTACCTGCATCCGTTGACCGGGCTATTCCGGAAATGTCCGATGAATAAAAGTTACTTTCATCCAGTGCGACAACCGGGAAAATACTCTGACTCAACGAATTTCGATCAGTTCCAATATCTGTCCACGTTTCGCCGCTATCTGACGAATGTAGTAAAACGCGTGTCCCCATGACTACGAGCCTCTCACCGACTGCGGCTAATTGGACACCACTGAACATTTGGTGTCGGAAACCGTCATCTGTTGGTGGTAACTCCATCCATAATCTACCTCCTGCCCCTTTTCCCTCTACTGATGAAATATCAATCCAAGTATTACCCAGATCGGTAGAACGAAAAATTCTCGGCGGAAATTCTAATATCTCAATTGACATATCTAAGTCTTGATCTTTAAACGTTGTAGGCTTTGTAAAATCGGGACCCGCTACAACATAGAGTTTACTCTCCGTGGCGATCAACGTATTAATAAATTGAGGACCGTAGAACGGCAATAACTCCCAATCATCTGTGGTAACACGATAAAGCCCTCGGTTTGTCCCGACGAATATTTTGTTGTCAAGTGCAACAGCGTCCGAAATTGAGATGTCAGGTTTGCCATTCATCTTCATAATATAGGCGTGTAAATCCTGCATCATCGGTATCCAACTTTTACCGGTATCGTCAGACCGAAAGATATGTTTTTCAAAAACGATATAAAACATTTCATCCGTGACGAGCAATTCAAAAGCCCGTCCTTCTGGTCGAGGACCGACGGTATCCCATGTTTCACCGGCATCGGTTGAAGCTAACAGTTCATCAGCTGTCAAGACATAAAGGGTGTCGCCGCGTTCTGCCATCGGTATCTGAAACTGCTGGGTTGGAGTACTTTCGCAGATAAGCGTCCAAGCGTTTTCATCATCCGTCAAGCGGTAGATTCCTCTTGCTGCAACGGCGTAGAGGGTTCGGCTGGACGTAGCGAATAGACCAGCTCTGCCCCCAGAAGTGCCTTCTGGACCGCCCATCGGCATCCACCGCGATTTGATTATGGTGGGTTTCTCAGGTTGGTCAGATCGATCTGCGATGACTTGAAATGCTGTTGTTCCGCGGTTCGCGTTTCCGTTACGCGGACCCGGTGTATCCGCGTTTCCGATCTGATTTCTCGGACTCAGTTTCTGCTTTGAAGCACTAACAACGGACGCGTCAACGAGCTCAACGGTCATCTCCGCTGTTGCGTCGAAGCTATAAGGTTGCTGAAAGCGAGGTAGGTATTGCGTGCCGCTGCCCATTAGCAGTATTACCAAGGCAGCTGTTGAGGCGGCGACCGCCCACGGCATCCACGGCTTACTGCCTGATGGTGGTGCCGGTTTGATATGGACGATTTCTTTCAAGACATTTTCGGTTAAAGTCGTGGTAAACTGGAAACCGCCCAAACTTTCGTGGATGATATGTTCTGCCTTCTTCAATCGCTTTCGGGCACGGTGTAGCCGACTCTTGACCGTGTTCGGTGATACACCCAGAAACTTGCTAATATCCTCGCAGGTCATATCGCCGAGGTAGTGGAGCGTTACGACGGTGCGTTCACTCTCCGGTAACTTTTGAAGGAGACGTTTGACGACCTCGCGTTTCCCTTCACTCACGAATTCTTTTTGTTGTTCAACTTGGTATTGCGCACAAGCCAATTCCTCCAATTCCTCTGTTGACATCGCATCCAGCGATTTCATTGGAATCCGCTTCTTTTTGCACCAAGCGTAACATCGGCGAGCCGCAATTACGTAAAGCCATCCCGCAAATCTATTCGGGTTTTTCAGCGTCTGGAGCTTTTTGTAAACTTTGAGGAATATATCTTGCGTGATTTCTTCAGCGATATGGAAGTCCCCGATTTTCCGCCATACGAGCGCGTGGACCGGCTTTTGGTATCTTCGCACGAGTGTGCTAAAAGCGGACTGGTCGCCTGCCAAAGTCCGTTGAACCAATTGCGCATCGTTATTTTTCATACGTCACCTCTAAAAACAGGTTGTCTCTCATAATGTTAAGAGAGGTGTGAGCGGTGGAAAGGTTGCATAAAATGTAATAGTTAATGAAAATTTGAAACGGAAGATCGCGAGCGACAAGAAATACCCAAGCAAAAACACTCGCTCCTACAGAGAGAGGACGATAACACAAGTTTAGGTTCGATTACTAAGAGATCGTGATGGTTTTCCAGTTGACTACTGTGCGTCCTACCATATCAACGGTTGCGGCGCGAAGGCGGTAACTTCCGGCGTGTCTGCATCGTAGCACCTCAGCGTGCCTCTAATTCGCTTAGGATCCGTTGGACAACCTGCTTTCGTTGCCCCTGAACTGCGGGCTGTTCCAATTCGTAGACTTCACGTGAAATCAGGTGTTTATGGCTTTCAATGGGCAGGGAATTGTGTGATGCATTATCAATATAGCGGTTAAAAATAGTGTATCGGGGATAGGATTCTGTCCAACGTCTTCCACCGTGGTAGAGTGCTTCTGTAAAGATGACACAATCGCCAGCGTTGACAGGAACGTTGATAACCGTTGGGGGTCCATCGTAAATTGAGAGGTCGTCGGGTGGCTCAAAGTTACGCTTATGGCTTCCGGGCAGACAGACGAATCCTGTCCCCGGTGGGACATCCACCAAGGAGGTGCCAGCGTTGAGGAAACCCGCTCGCGGTCCAGATTCGTCTATACTGTAATCTTGACCGGCGGCATGGAAATGGATGTCATCGGAGGTTTTGTAGTTCTTGGTTAAGGCACAATCAACAAGACAAGGCGTTCCGCGCGTCAGGGCAATAATGACCCGCATAATCTCCCGGTTGAGGACAAGCCGCTGGAACACTGGGTCCCCGTATTGGATATGATTGATCCAATGCGCAATTGTCGGGGAATGATCACCGGTTCGGGATGTAGAGGTAAGCGGTGCGGGAAGCTCATCCAAAGACGTATCGTGCCACTGGTTGCCAAATTCAACCATCCGTTCAATATCCTCAGGCGGAACGACTTTGCGGAGGATAATGAATCCGTGGTGATCAAAGAACCATTTTTCGTGTGGTGTTAGCATATTTTTAATTTTACCTTGCGGAGAGACAACGTGCGTCTGAACTATAACAGATTCCGGCGTTATAGAGACGTGTTGTCCATCATTTTAAGGTTGTCTTGAGAGTTCCCCAGACGACAGGTAGTTTCTTGGTTGCCTCAACGGATAGGCCAATTTGAGAGTTCTGGGTTACTTCGTCTTCAGTGAGCGGTCGGTTGTAGATACGGACTTCGTCAATGATGCCGTTAAAGAACGCTTCTGCCTCGCCGCGATTGTTCCCTGCCCCAAGATATATAGGTTCAAAGAATGGTACATATTTGTTCGGATGTGTTGAACTCCGCTTTACAATCCGATTCAGTGCCCCATCTATAAAAAGCGCACGTTCTGCCCATTCTTTACCGTTTTCATCTACATAAGGCTGCTTAATAATATAGATGAGGTGATGCCATTCGCCATCTGAAATTGGGAATTCGTGTAAAGATCGGCTCATACTACATCCAATAATATTTAATTTACGAACCCCTAAAAATGTCATAACGAAATCCTTACCAGAAGTCAGAAGATCATCAGGTTTTCGATGTGGAGGTGGATTGGCTTTAAGCCACATAAAAAGATCAAGTGGGTCACGGTGCTTGAGTGTTCTATTGAAATCAATTCCCCAACTCATACCACAGTCCTCGTCTCGGACTTTGAAGAGCGTGGTCCAGTCGTTCTTGAAACTGGTTTTGACCCAAGCTTCAAACGTAGACGTACCGAGCTGATTCCCAAAATCGCCGAGGTTTGTCAGGTTCACATAATCGTTAGAACCATCAAATTCCAGAGCACCGTTCACTTGACCGGTAACAAGTTTGGGATCTCCTACAATTGTTCCATCGTTTTTACCCCAAACATCTTTGACTGTATCGTCTGCGATGTCCTGCTGGTCGAATGTCCAATAACTTACAAGCCCATCTGTTACAAATGGCTCTGTATATCCGTTGTGGGAAAACATAGTAATTGTAAGGGTGAATGTAAGGAGAAAGATGCGTTTTTTCATAGCGACTGCTCCTGTGAACGCGCGCGGATCGCGCAGTAAGGTTATGCGTACACAATGGACATTTACAGAATCTACCATTTTTCAACGTTTTTATGCAAATCCAAATTTGGAGAGGTTAGGGGTTATATAGAACAATCTATCTGATCCCACCCTATCATTGTGTTTTCAGAGCACCCCAAACGACAGGCAGTTTCTCGGCTGCCTCAACGGATAGCCCGATTTCAAAGTTCTGGTTTACTTCGTCTTGCGTGAGCGGTCGATTGTAGATACGGACTTCATCAATGATGCCGTTGAAGAACGCTTCTGCTTCACCTCGATTGTTCCCCGCGCCAAGATAGACAGGTTCCTTAAACGGAATGAAATTGGGAGGTGTCCCTCTATACCTACTGAGCGATTGCCGTTGACCATCTATAAAGATGGCTGTTTCCTGCCACTCTTGTCCGGCTTCATCTACATAAGGCACACCATTTACATAAACAAGATGATGCCATTCTCCGTCTGAAATCGGGAACCGCCATCCAGAGGTTGAATGCCTGCATGCAACCAGTCCCACTTTATTGGTAAGATAAAGGCGAATGACATCCTTAGTAAAATTAATGTCCTCATCAAAATCTGGTCCAATCCTTACAAAGAAATCAACAAGATTCGCCGGTTTCAACGGTAAGGGAAAGGGTGGTTCCGCCCATCCGTTGAGATCGATTCCCCAACCCATATCACAGTCTTCGTCTCGGACTTTGAAGAGCGTTGTCCAGTCATTTTTGAAACTGGTTTTGACCCATGCTTCAAACGTAGACGTACCGACCTGACTCCCAAAATCGCCGAGGTTTGTCAGGTTCACATAATCATTAGAACCATCAAATTTCAGAGCACCGTTCACTTGACCAGCAACTTTCCGTGCTCCGACGATTTTCCCATCATTTTTACCCCAGACATCTTCGACTGTGTTGCCATTAATGTCCTGCCAGTCAAAGGTCCAATAACTTACAAGTCCGTCTGTTACAATTGGCTCCGTATATCCATTGTGGGAAAATATAGTAATTGCAAGTGTGAATGTAAGGAGAAAGATGAGTTTTTTCATCGTAACAGTTCCTTTGAATGCGCGGGAATTGCGCGGTAAGGCTATGCCTACACAATAGACCTTTACAGAATCTACGTCCAAAAACTTTTGATAGGCAGATTCTACCATTTTTCAACGTTTTAGCCAAGTCTAAATTCGGAAAAGTTGGATTGTTGGGTTTCGCTATACCCATCTAAACGGATGAAGCACCGAAAATGGGAATTCTCTGTACAACTGAAAGGATATAGCCTTTTATCGCTCTACCTTAAGGAAACACCCAAGCAAAAACACCTACGTGTACGTTGATTTTTATTATTGAACTCAGGTTATTCTATAATTCTGTTTTCAGAGTTCCCCAGACGATTGACAGCTTCTCGGATGCCTGAATGGACAACCCGATCTTCGACTTAAAATTCTGGGTCACTTCGCGAGCGGTTAGGGGTCGATCATAAATGCGGACTTCATCAATAACACCCGGGAAATGCCTGCTGACAGCACCGCGATTGTTCCCCGCGCCAATAAAGATGGGTTGTACAAATGGAACAAAATTGTCGAGTTCTTTTACGTCGCCGGCGATGATCTCTTGTGGCTCGCCGTCCATATAAATGCTGACTTCGGCTTTACCAGCGTCCACGATTGCGAAAACGATATGGTGCCATTGCCCATCGGAGATCGGGAACTCAATTTCAACGGGGATAGCATTGCAGCCTGCCGCCGATTTTTGACGGACATAAAAGTGAATGACACCTTCAGCAAACGGGAATCCCGCTAATGCGCTCCGGTTGGGTTCAATTGCCCATGCCATGTTACAACCTTGGTCAAGGACTTTGAAAAGTGTTGTCCAGTCATTTTTAAAGCTGGTTTTCATCCAAACTTCAAAGGTGGATGTCCCGATTTTCTCTCCAAAATCGCCGAGGTTCGTCAAGTTCACGTAGTCGTTGGCACCGTCGAATTCGAGTGCCTCTCCGACTTGACCGTCAACGACTTTCGGGTTACCGACGATCTTAGCATCATTTTCACCCCAGACATCTTTAGCAGTAAAGCCAGCAATGTCCTTCTCGTCAAACGTCCAATAACTGACGAGTCCATCTGTTACGATGGGTTGTGTATGCCCGTTTTGGAAAGACATGGTAATAATTAGCGCGATTGCGAGAAGATAGATTAGGCTTTTCATAGTAACCGCTCCTTTAGGTGTGCGAAAGTCGTGCAGCGAAGTCCTGCCTATACATCCGTATTTTTAACCCCCTAAATCCCCCTTATCAGGGGACTTTAAGAGGCAATGCGTAACTCATACCCTTATTTTTTCTCCTATAATTCTGTCTTTAGGTGCCCCCAGACGATAGGTAGCTTCGAGGCTGCTTCAACGGACAGACCTATCTTGGATTCAAAGTTTCGGGTCACTTCGTCTGCGGTGAGCGGACGGTCGTAAATGCGGACTTCATCAATGAGACCGGGGAAATGCCGCTCGACGTTGCCGCGATTGTTTGCCGCGCCGATATAGACGGGTTCTACAAAGGGAATAAAAGTGTCAAGTTTCTTTACATCCCCTTCAATAATCTCTTGTGGCTCACCGTCCATATAGATGCTGACCTCGGACGCGCCCGGGTCTACAA
>VXXH01000413.1:0-600 GCA_009835515.1 Candidatus Poribacteria bacterium | reverse complement strand
GGTCTACAATTCCGAAAACGATGTGGTGCCATTTCCCATCGGAGAGGGGAAACTCAATCTCAACGGCTATAGCGTTGCAGCCCGCCGCCGATTTCTGACGGACGTAGTAGTGAACGATGTCCTCAGCAAACGGGAATCCGGCTTTCGCGCTCCGGTTGACATCAATTGCCCATGCCATATTGCACCCTTGGTCAAGGACTTTGAAGAGCGTTGTCCAGTCTTTTTTGAAACTGGTTTTGACCCATGCCTCAAACGTAGATGCCCCGACTTTTTCTCCAAAATCACCGAGGTTCGTCAAGTTCACATAATCGTCAGAGCCGTCAAATTCGAGTGCTTCTCCGACCTGTCCATCAACGACTTTCGGATCTCCAACAATCTTACCGTCATTTTCACCCCAGACATCTTTGACGGTGCCGCCAGCAATGTCTTGCTTGTCAAACGTCCAATAACTGACGAGTCCATCTGTCACGACGGGTTGCGTATATCCGTTTTGGAGAAATGTGGTAATAATTAGTGTGAATGTGAGGAAATAGATTAGATTTTTCATCGTGCGTTGCTCCTTGCGGAAGACGTTTCCGCATCTATGAAAATCCTTGGTAT
>VXXH01000546.1 GCA_009835515.1 Candidatus Poribacteria bacterium | reverse complement strand
ATACAAATATGATTCCGTTCTCGAATTATACGGTATCCCAATCGCTCTAACGCACGAATAACTCTGTTTTTTGGGGCGTCTGTTGGAAAACGCGGCATCAATCAAATACTCACTTCGGTTACAAAAACGTCCAAAGCAGGTTCCTCAATTTCGAGTTCTTCTTTTCCAAAAGTCTCAATATAAAACCGAATTGCAGAGGTTATGTCCTCAACACTTTCCTCGTAGGTATCGCCTTGTCCTATGACGACACCTTTCAACCCAAGCGGATAGGCGATATAGCCATCAGTATGTTTTTCGACGATAATCTTGAACGGTTTCATGCTGTTCTCCTTACTTTTTATAGAAATTCATCTACTCACTGAACCGAGAACGCAGTGCCCACAACCCTTGTCCGGGTTCGCTGATGTAGAAAAATCCGTCGTCGTTGAAGCCATCAACAAGCGTTTCAGGGTTGTATTTGGCAATCACTTCGTTGAGGGGTGCCCATTGGTAACCGACCGATTCGATTTCGGTTTGGGTGAGATGTTCCGTCGCATAAACGACCTTGAAACGTCCTTCGGTACTGCCGTGAATCAGGTGTGCCGCGGCGGAGAGGTTTTCTTGCAACTCCGGGTTTTCCGAGACAGCGTTGAGTGTCGCGGGTGTGCCGCGATAGCCGTATTTTCGGATGAGTCGGTCGATTTCAGCATCCTCACCGAATTCGCGGAGTCCGGGGGCAATGATAATCAGCACGCCATCATCCGCCATCGCCATCCGCGTACGATAGATCGCCTTGTTGCCGAGCCATGTGCTTTTGAACTCCCTTGGATCCAAATAAACGACTACCTTCGTTAAAGGTTCGTCTAAGAACGTCATATTAACAGCTCTGCTCAATTCAGCAGCGGTTTCAAATGTCTGTGCATCGTCGCCGATGTAAAGTCCACGCATCACACGTTCACCAGAGGTATCGGCATCCATGACGCTCATGACGTACAGAATGCCGAGTTGTTTTAGGTAGTTTGCATGTGCGTAATTTAGGACTCTCCTGACAGAGGTATCGGTGCGTCCCATCAGGCGTTCCATGCCGTCTACGGCACCGAGGAAATGCGATTTGTTAATCATCTCAACGCCGCCAGCACCGACGAGGATGTTTTTAAACCCATTGGCGATACCGATGACCTCATGCGGAATTACCTGTCCAACGGAGATGATGAGTTCGTAGGGGCTGGGTGACCCAGCCCCTACGAGACGATGATTTACAGCAACAGGGATACTATAATCGAGTTTGCCGTCCGAAACTTCCTGCACGACCTCGGACGGCACTTCTCCGAAATGATAGAGTCCGGTCCGCCAGTTGTGGACGTGATATGTCGCTTTCGGCAAGTCTCCATACATCTCAGCGATCTGTGCTTCGGTCATCGGGGCGTGTGTACCGATAGCCGGTAGGATATCGAAAGTTGTTCCGTTTGCAGCGTCCCACAATTCGTAGAGGATTCGGGTGAGTTCGCCAGCGTTGGAGTGGAGGCGGGTTATATCTGGTGGGATCACCAAGATTTTTTTGGGGACACCGCCTAACTTGAGGAGTGCCTCGTGCAGTAAAGCGCGTTTTTCTTCGGTTGCGATGACGGTGTCTCTGCCACCGTGGGCAATATAAGTTGCCATATTTTTAAATTTCCTTGCGGTTCGGTTAGCATCGCTTGTTCACGGCACTCGGAGCGTGCCTACTACTTTTCTGAATTAATAAGAAGCCTTAATGGTGCCCCAAGTCGTACTGAGTTTATCCTGCGGTTCGACAGGCAGAACGAGGTCTTCGACAGAATCGCCGATAAAGATGTTATCAATATAAACGAGACCGTAGTTGCCGAATTTACCAGTTTTGAAGGTGCCGTCTTGACCTTCTGTTGCTGGATCTATTTTATCAAACGACCTATTATCTTTCCGCTCTTTTAACTTGAAGGTGAATTTATCACCCGAAAGAATCAGTTGTGCGCGGTACCAGACTTCGGGTTCGTTTTCTACCATTCCATCTTTGACCTTTGTCCAATTCCCTTGGCGTTTATAGAAATGGTATTCTCTACCGCCTTGCCGCCGGTCGCTTAAGTAAAACTTTTCACCATCTTGAAAACGGAAAACGATGCCCATATAGAAATCATCGGGGAACATCATATCCCATTCGGCAACATAATCGTCCCAACCTGCATCGCCGACAACATAGATAGAACCACCAACATCGTGCCGTGAGTCGTTAGATGGGTTATCAGCGGTCAACAAAACCTTATTACTTGCCTTTTTTGGATCGGCGACGACTTTAGCGGTTGTTTTGCCGTCGTGTCCGACTTCCCATTTGCTTGGCTCGCTCCCGATTTTATCCTTTTCAAAGTCGTCGTGGAACAACAGTTCTGCCGATGTCTGTGTTGCAATACCGATGCACAGCATGAACACAACAATTTTAAGAGTAAGTTTGGTTTTCAGAAAAATTCGTCTGTCTTGAAAAAGAGATAGATGTGTGAAAATCATCTTTCCTCCTTATTGAAGCAGTAAGGTGTTTTTGCTTGGGGTCTTTGCTTGGGTATTTCTGTGGATTTCCCCAAGGAGTCTCGCCAACATAAGTCAAAGCAGGATTTGAATTTACGCTTCACCGTTGGTTACAAAGGTGATTTTGATCTCAGCTTCGGTGCCATCGGCAGTAGAAACTTTGCCAACGATGAGGTAGACGGTTTCGTAGGTGAGTTCTTTACCTTCAACAAACTCAAGCGTGCCTTTGGTGCCAGCAACGTTTGCGATCCAACCGACATCAGTCCCATCTTCGGTTTGAAGTGCGATGTTTCCGGTTACCTCTTCATTGAAAGTGATCTCAATTATCCCCTCGCTATTGATAGTTACAGGATCAACATCCTTGTCCCCGTCTATAATAGTGCCACCCGTGACACGCGGATCGTCGGGTCAGTCTGGCGCGGTAACTTTATAGTTCAGCACCTTGGTGCCATCAGCCCAAGTAATCGTCAATGCGAGTTTACCAGGGGTAAAGGGACCTGTAATAGCCGCAGTTTTGTCTGTGATCTTGACAGTGCCAGGACTTACCATGATATCATCGGGTGCGTTGTCGAAGGTAACCCTAATGGTTCCATTCGTGGCAATCTGACCACCGGACGGGGATGCACTTACGAAGTTAACTGGGACAGGTTCATCTATGCCTGTGTCATCATCGCCGCCGCAGCCAGCGAGCATTGAAACAGCGAGAAAGCCTATGAATAATAATACTGAGCTGCTAAACAATTTTGTCATCATAACTTCGCTAACAGAGAAATTGGAAAGCGCGCCTACAAAAGGATTACTGTCCGACAACACTGTTTTTCAGAACGCCGATGCCTTCAATCTCAATTTCAACGACATCACCGGCTTTCAACGCGGTGGTTGTGCCGGGTGTGCCCGTAAAGATTGCGTCTCCTGGTTCAAGGGTGATCGCCTGTGAAATGAAGCTGACAACCGTCGTCACTGGGAAAATGAGGTCCGCGGTCGTCTGTTTCTGAACGACATCACCGTTGATACGGGTCTCCAATTGCGCGTCGGTATAATCAACGTCAGTCGCGATGACGGGACCTATGGGTCCGAAGGTATCCGATGCTTTGGCGCGCCACCACTGCATATCATTGCTCTGCCATGTGCGTGCGCTGACATCGTTGCCGCATGTCACGCCCAAAATATTGGCAGCTGCCTCTTCAGGTGTCGCTTTCCGTGTCTGTTTCTTCATGATGACGACAAGTTCACCTTCGGCGTGCACGTCATCATCGCCATCAGGCAATTCAATGTTGCCACCTGGGTTGTTGATGCAGGAAGGCGTTTTGATGAAGATTTCTGGGTTGTCTGGCTCTGGAGCACCGTCTAAATGGCTCCGGTAATTCAAACCGACAGCCAGCACCTTTGTCGGTGTTGTCGGTGCGAGGAGTTTGACATCCCCTAATGCTACAGTATCGCCTGTTTCGCTATATTCACCAAACGGGCATCCCGATAATATGTTCAGATTTTCTCCTGAAACAGTGCCGTAACCGATTGTGCCATTTAATTCATATCGTGCCAACTTCATAGTAGTCTCCTTTTGATTTTCCGGCGTAGTTTGCAAGCCGAGGTATGTCATATTTTAACGTGTATACGGTGATCTGTCAATTTATTTCTTGAATAGCGTGCGTTCAATGGCATGTCTCTATCGTAATTTGACATTCCACTCGAAATGTGCTACAATTCCTTGCATAATCTATAACAATTGGTACGTGGCGGTTGGTTTTCTGAAGTAAGGCATAAGCAAAAACGCAAGCCCGTAACGTAGTGGAGGGCGGGTTTAAGAAAGGCGCGTGATAGATAGGACGCATGTCGTTCCTCCGCAAGGTAAATTAAAAATATGATAAAAGTTGGAATTGTTGGTGCATCAGGATATAGCGGGAGTGAGTTGTTACGCTTTCTTGCTAACCATTCTGGCGGGCTGCAGGTCGCACTCTGTACATCTGAAACCTACGCGGGGCAGTGTATTGACAGTGTTCTGCCGAACCTCCGCGGGTTCCTCTCGTCCGCATTTGAACCGTTAGACCTTGACTCCCTTAAAGAGAGGGTGGATGCGGTTGTGCTGGCTGTTCCGCACAAAGTCGCGATGGCGTTCGTGCCACAAATTCTGGCACAAGGTCTACGCGTCGTGGATTTCAGTGCGGACTATCGACTCGGGGATGCCGAAACCTACGAAGCGTGGTACCATGCTGAACATACAAGCGCGGAACTCATGCCACAGGCGATATATGGGTTGCCAGAACGGTATCGCGCCAAGATTCGGGATGCCCAATTGGTCGCGAATCCCGGGTGTTATCCGACGAGTGCCATACTTGCGGCGATGCCTTTGGTCGCTCAGGGTGTGGTGGAATTGGACTCCATCATTGTTGATTCCAAATCCGGAATTTCGGGTGCCGGTCCGAAACCGCGTGAAAATACACATTATCCGAATCGAGAGTCTAACGTTGTCGCCTACAACATCGGTGTACATCGGCATACACCGGAGATTGAACAGGAATTGAGTGCTGTTGCGTCGGCACCTGTTCGTGTGACGTTCACGCCGCACCTTGTCCCGATGACGCGAGGCATTCTCAGTACCGTTTATATGCGCCTCACCGAGGAGATGTCCACTGAAGAAGCCCTCGGCATGTATTCAGGCTTTTACGAGAACGAGCCGTTTGTACGGGTGCTTCCTTCGGGAGCATACCCGGAGACAAAGGCGGCGCTCGGCAGTAATTATTGTGATATTGGGCTTGAGGTCGATACGCGGACCCGCCGCGTCGTCGCGATGGCAGCGATTGATAACCTCGGTAAAGGTGCTGCGGGTGCTGTTGTGCAGAATCTCAATCTGATGTTCGATTTCGATGAAACCGATGGACTGAAGGTGCCGGGGATGATGCCGTGAGTGGTTATCAGTACGATTTTTTTTCAAAAAATCTTTCGGTACTCGGTTTTCGGTTAAGAGAAAGACTCTATATATCAAGTTTCCGTCTTAACTGATAACTGATAACCGAAAACCGATAACTATTCCTCCGACACCCACTCCTCTGAAAACTATGACTCCGAAAATTATGATTGTTGCTGGGGAACCCTCTGGTGACCTGCATGCTTCTCATGTTGCTCGGCAACTCAAGGCACTCTGTCCCGATATAACACTCTTCGGCATGGGTGGCGACCAGATGGAAGCGGCATCCGTGAAACTTGATCTTCACATCCGAGATTCCGCTGTCATGGGGTTTGCCGATGTTGTCAGAGTCCTCCCAATGTTCCTTCAGAAACAGGCATATTTGAAACAACGTATCCGTGAAGAACACCCCGCTGTGCTTCTCCTCGTGGATTTTGCTGAGTTTAACATGCCGTTAGCGAAATTCGCGCAGCGGCATGGTGTATCAGTTGTGTATTACATTCCGCCGAAGGCGTGGGCGTGGCGTGCCGGTCGAGCAAAGAAACTGGCGAAATGGGCAGATGTTGTGGCAGCAATCTTCCCGTTTGAGGCAGAATTTTACCGAGATGCCGGTGCCAACGCAGAATTCGTAGGACATCCGCTCGTTGATTTTGCGCGAACCTCCCTGAGTCCACAAGAGGCGCGCGAACATCTTGACTTATGTGAAACAGAAAGTGCGCAGAACGCGCCTGTTATCGGGTTGATGCCGGGGAGCCGCCGTTCTGAGATCCGTCATATTTTGCCGGTGATGCTAAAAGCCGCTGCGAACATTGCTCAGGTCTACCCAGATGCCCAATGGATTCTCCCGTTAGCCCCCGGAATTTCACGTGATCTTATTGCAAAGTGTCAACATGAACTCTTGAACACTCGAATCCCATCCATTAAAATTGTAGAGCACCAGACCTATCCAGCGATGCGGGCATCAACCCTGCTGTTGGTTACTTCCGGCACGGCAACGCTTGAAGCGGCATGCATCGGGACACCGATGATTATCCTTTTTCGGACTGCATCGGTTAACTGGCACATTGTCAAAGCGTTGACACCCTTAGAGCGGAGCGGACTTCCTAACCTTATTGCCGGGCGTGACATTGTCCCGGAACTGCTACAGACAGAACTGACACCGACTGCCTTGACGGCGTTGGCACTCGATTTTCTAAAGCATCCACAGAAACGGGAAGAACAACGCGAGGCACTTCAAGCAGTTTATGCGCAACTCGGCACGACTGGTGCTGCTGAACGTACTGCGGAATTGGTGTTAGATGTTGCAGAAAGTCTGTAAAGTACCTAAAGTTATTAGGAAATCACTTTTCAACTTTACAGACTTCGCAACGTAGGGGTTGGGTTACCCAACCCCTACTGGCAAACTTTAGGCACTATGAAACTCATACCCTCTCACGATCTTGCCTCACTACAACAGCAACTTCTCGCCACCCCATTACGCTTTTTATTGATTCCGCTCAGTTGGCTCTACGGTGTGAGTGTTTGGATCCGGAATCGGCTTTATGCACTGGGTCTGTTTAAGGCGCGGACGTTGCCGTGTCGCGTCCTAAGTGTTGGTAATATTGTTGTCGGTGGGACGGGAAAAACGCCTGCTGTTATCACCATTGCAAGACATCTTCAAAAACAAGGGAGGCGCGTCGCTATTCTGCTGCGCGGGTATAAACGCCAGTCTCGTGAAGAGGTAACAATTGTCTCGGATGGTGAAAGGGTGTGTGCTTCCCTAAGAGAGAGCGGCGATGAAGCATACATGATGGCGAAACATCTCAGCGGTATTCCGATTGTTGTAAGTCGTCAACGCTATCAGGCAGGACGGGTCGCCCTTGAACGTTTTGAGGTAGATGTCCTACTTTTGGATGACGGATTCCAACACCGGCAGCTTGCGCGTGATGTTGATATTCTCACTGTCCCCACAGAACGTCCTTTTGGAGACTCGGTGAAATTGCTGCCTGCGGGGACCTTACGTGAGCCACCTACTGCTCTCGGACGTGCAGACATCATCCTATTGACACGGACAGAGACCGCTAACATATCGCTACACGCTAAAGAGATAGTGAAGCGATTCGCACCGAATGCGCTGATTCTGGAGAGTGTCCACCAGCCGGTCTATTTCTATCCGTTGGCAGGTAATAAAAGCACGAAGAAAACTAATATCCTTGATGCTGCGAAAGCACTTGAGGGCAAACGGATCCTTGCAGTCTGTGGGATCGGAAATCCAGAGGCGTTTGTCACAACACTCATGCGGTGTTCTCCAGAAAATGTGAAATTATTGGAATTTCCTGATCATCACGTCTATACCGAGGCAGATTTAGAACAAATGGACAGGGCATTTCAAGCGGCGCAAGCGGATCTGATTGTCACAACACAAAAGGACGAGAGCAAGCTGGAAACGTTTGGGGTGGACTGGAAGCTTCCGATATTTGTGCTTGAGGTTGCGTTGGTTATCACGGAAGGCGTTGAGAAACTTGCTGAGGTCTTGTTATCTGATTGTTAAATACTACCGAATGGGTCTCTGCGGCTTGTGCTGGGAACGCTGTTTGTCCAACCATTTGACAGAAAAATGGAGCAGATTTTCCATGATTTTATCGTTGATGCGTACGTCCTCTTCTGTCTCATTCTTCAAGCTGGTAACGATATATAAGCCCTTCTGGAAAGGGAGCAGGAGCAGCGCGGATGCGTTTTCAAATCCGTCGCTTGGCAGTCCGGCTGCAGCGATGTTGGTTTTAGCGAGAGATGTCCATTTCCCGAGTGGATCGAGCCACATATCATCGAGTCGAATAAGGGGCTGCTCCATTGCCTCTGGATCCGTAGGATGGTTTCCATTTAGCGGATTCGGATTTTGGAAGATGCGTGAACGTTTCCCTCGCAATGTGGGAAATAACTCATAAGTTTCGTCACATGCGATGCCGGTAAGCGGTTCCGGTATCCATCCAGTTCCGCGGCGCTGTTTGGTGCTGGTTTTGACATCTTGTCCAGAGACGATGGCGACCCCACCTTGACTGACGAAATTTTTAATCCGATGTTCAGCATCAATGTTCAGTCGGTAGCCGGATTTGTAAATTTCACCGTTGCCGATCCACAAAATATCGGTTTTCGGGAGTCGATCGGTTCGCAAATCTTGAGTTTCCTTGTAGATCATGTGATGATCTTGAATATATTCAAAACGTTCTAGGACGGGGAATTCGACTTTAGATGTATTACCAGTGAATGCCATAAGTCTGACTGGCATTGCCATCTGGACTTCTGAACGTGTGACACCGGGTGTCTTGGGAACCCCATCGTTCGGTTTCCAAAATTTGGTGTTAAAGGTAGCATTTATGTTTCCGACAATGCGGTTACGTATCAATTTTCGGCGGCGTGCGCGCTGTTCTGCGGTGTTTAGACTGCGTGCTTGCGGATAAACGAGCGGTGCCAACGCCTCGTGCCGAACGGCGTTGTTGTGTATCTGCTCAACGATGGAGGCATGCGCTGTAATCTTGGCGCGGTTTATCGGCAGAAGCCTCTTATGGATCGGAAATCCACGTCGGAATTTGTTATCGAAACGGCGGAAGGCGTTTTCAACATCCCATCGGCGGCTGTAGCTGATGTCAATCGTCTTCAAGTCGATACGTTCTTCGTTAACGTTCGTCACATATCCGTGAACAACGTTAATACCGTGGATAGGATGACCATCCTTGTCAGCGATAGCGATATCTTCCGTATCGCTCATGTCGAGAATTGTGTCGGTCAAACCCGTTAGACTGAAGAGCTCAGGTTGATATTTCTCCGCGCTTTCGACGATAGTGCAGCATGTGCGCGGGAAAATTATATCTGCATCTCGGAAGGAGCAAAAGTTGATTCTAAACTTTTTATAATGTCTTGGCGTAAGC
>VXXH01000618.1 GCA_009835515.1 Candidatus Poribacteria bacterium | reverse complement strand
GCGCGTATCGTCGCACTTTTTCTTTGCAATTAACATCGCCAGTTTCACCGCTGTTGCAGAATTCAAAGCCGAAATTGACCGACAGATTCGGATGACCCGTCAAGCGACCCCACGCGCCGGTTTTACGCGCGTCACCCTACCCGGCGAAATTGAGTCGGAATTGACGCAAGAACGCCTCGCAAACGGAATCCCGCTGCACAACGAACCGTTGCGAACACTTGAGCAGCTCGCTGATGAGTTGGGTGTTGAAATTCCATGGGACAGGCAGTGAAATCCATTCGCGGCACGCAGAAAACATTTGACATTCCTTTAAAAGTTAGGTATAATTATGCTTTCTTATTTACCACTGTATGACACAATTGCCTGATTCGCAGCAAAAAAGAAACCGCGTGTGAGTATTTAAAGACTCACTGTGGAGGTAATTATGCACCTAATTACGCTAAATCCTTGGTCAGAAACAGATATTCTTGAGACGGTCGAAGAGAGCCTAAATATAAAAAAATATCCCGAAAAATATAGACACGCTGTAGGTGGAAAGAGCCTCTGCCTGCTTTTCCAGAAAACCTCCACGCGCACGCGCTGTGCAGGCGAGATCGGTATTACACAACTCGGCGGGCACGCACATTACCTCGACTGGCGCACGACAAACTTCGCATTAGCCGACCTCGGTGATGAGATGCGTGTCCTCTCTGCTTATGTGGATATTATTTTAGCCCGTTTCTTGAAACATACTGAATTCGTTGAAGCTGCCACTGCTGCAACAGTACCCGTCATTAACGGGTGTTGCGACAAATATCATCCGACGCAGGCATTGGGCGATCTTATGACGATACAGGAACACCTCGGTAGACTGGAAGGTGTCAAATTGTGTTTCATCGGTGTGCATAACAACGTCTGTAATTCGCTGATTGCCGCCGGTATGAAGGTCGGTATTGAGGTGACTGTCGTCGCGCCAGAGGTGAATCCCGCCGCTGTTGATAAAGAATTGTGGGATGCAGCCGCTCGGAAAGGTCTTTATAAAGTACTTGATACAGGGAGTATCAATGTTGGCAGTGCTCTGGCAAGCGTCATCGCCGAAAGCGATATTGTTTATACGGATACGTGGGTGGACATGGAATTCTTCACGGATCCGGCTTTTGCTGAGGAACGAGAGCGTCGGCTAAAGAAGATGATGCCGTATCAACTGAACGCCGAACTATTGGACGGGTACGCCGGTAAAATTATGCACTGCCTCCCCGCACATCACGGATACGAAATCGCAGGTGAAGTCGTCAACGATGAACGCTCGATTATCTTTGACCAGTCTGAAAACCGGCTCCATAGTATGAAAGCGATCCTTCTCAGATTGCTTGCGCGTGCCTAATTCAGCCGCTATTCTAACAAGGAAAGTTTCTTGGACCAACATCCCTCTCTTTCGCATAACGAAACATTAAAAGACCTTGAATGTAGTAAGTGTGGTGAAACCTATCCCCACACAGCACCGCAGAACGTCTGTACGGCTTGCGGGAAACCGTTACTTGCCCGTTACGCCCTTGAACAACTATCACGGACATGGACCCGCGATGCCCTGTTATCGAGACCCGCATCACTCTGGCGTTATAGTGAACTCCTGCCTATATCTGACCCGAAGGACATCGTAACGCTTGGGGAGACAATGACACCGCTCATCCACGCGAAAAGATTGGGGGCAAGGTTTGGTCTCACGGAGGTATGGGTGAAAGACGAGTCGCGATTGCCCACGGGTAGTTTCAAGGCGCGCGGCTTAGCAATGGCAGTATCGAAGGCGAAATCCCTCGGATTGACGCAACTGGCGATCCCGTCTGCAGGCAATGCCGCTACAGCCCTCGCGGTTTATGCCGCCGCCGCAGGTATGACTGCGCATATCTTTATGCCGCAGGATACACCCGCTTTCAACAAAGAGACGTGTCAACTCGCGGGCGCAAATGTCACGTTGATTGATGGCTTGATCAACGATGCTGGCAGAATTGTCGCGGAACGGAAGACCGATGAAGGATGGTTTGACGTGTCAACTCTCAAAGAACCATACCGCGTGGAAGGCAAAAAGACGATGGGGTTTGAACTTGCGGAGCAGTTTGCTTGGGAACTCCCAGATGTCATCATCTACCCTACTGGGGGCGGTACGGGTATTGTCGGGATGTGGAAAGGTTTCGCAGAGTTAGAGGCGATCAGGTGGATCGGCGAAAAGAGACCGCGTTTTATCTCGGTACAATCCAAAGGTTGTGCACCGATTGTGAAAGCGTGGGAAGAAGGAGCGACTGAAGCGACACCGTGGCAGGACGCACAGACCGTTGCAAGCGGTTTGCGCGTGCCACAAGCGATTGGTGATTTCCTCATTTTAGAGGCGATTCGTAAAAGCAACGGTGCCGCAATTGCCGTCACGGATGATGCTATCCGTGAGGCAATGCAACTGCTGCCTACCACCGAAGGACTCTTGACATGTCCCGAAGGTGCAGCAACCCTCGCTGCACTCAAACAACTCGTCGCCAACGAAATGATTGATCCTTCCGAACGCGTCGTCTTATTTAATACCGGTGGCTATCAGGCATAAAGGGAATCGTTACCGATTTTCAAGATAGTCGTAAGTCGGCTTTTCCTTGGCTTCCTCTCCCGCTTCAGATGCGTTGTTCTTCAGGTGATAGCCGACATCGTACTTCTGCACCGATATAATTGGATAGGGACCGTCAAATCCAGCGACTATACCCTGTACTTCAACCGGTTTACCAGTAGTTCCAACATCGGTTCGGAGTTGATCGAACTCAGGGTTCGCGTCGAAAACGAAGTTCTGTCCTTGATTCTCTGTGACCATCGCATGATGGATATTGGAGGTTTCTGGCCGCCAGCGTCGCCATGATGGAACGTTTCGGATGTAACTCCGGGCGAAGCCGGGATGTGCAAACATGTTGCCTCGGATAGTCGCATGGGTTTTAAGGACACGGGCACCGCCGAGTCCGTGGCGGCCCCGGAAGCGCGAATCGTTAAGCTGCCGCATGATGTTATACACATCAAACGTATGTGTTTCGCTGTACTTGGTGACACCTTGTCTCGCTTTGATTTCCACGACGGTCGTGAAATGCCGCTTTCTGCCGTGCTTATCAACAGGTGTACTGAAGGTAACGTCCTTTGGATCCGCCCACGGTTCTAACAATCGCCGAATCTGCCGCGCATCGGCGTTACTGACAACATCGGAAATCTCTATTTTCAAGACAACCGCCTCTTCAGCCATGCTTACCATACTTATTCCAACAAATAGAAGTACCACCAGAAAAGTAAGCCAATAGAAATGTGTACGTTTCATTCTGATCTCCTTCTGGTTTTCACCCTTAATCTATAAGTTTTACATCTCATCTATATTAGACACCATTTGAGAAGAAAAGTTTCAAAAAAAATCACTGAGTCCAATCCGATAACTTCCATTTAACTGTTAATGACGCGATCTCACAGTAAAAAGGGTGCATAATTTTAGAAAAAATCAAAATTCTACGCTTTACAACGTGAGTTTGATTATCTAACAATCTAAACGATAAGCGGCACAAAGAAGTTTACAAGGGTCAGATAATTTACAACTTTTCACTTTCACGTTGAAAACGCGTTACCCAGCTTAATTCGACAATGTAGTACAAGACTGGCAAGACCAGCAACGTCAAAAGCGTAGCCGTTATCATACCACCGCTGATGACAATTGCAAGCGGTTTCTGGAGTTCTGCTCCTGAACCGTGGGCAAGCGCGAGTGGCAGCATCCCTAACCCTGTAGTCAGGGCTGTCATTAACACCGGACTGATGCGCTCCTCAGCACCTTTTATCACCGCATCGTAGAGCAACATACCTTCTGAACGCAGCGTATTAATGTGTGTGACCAAAATAATACCATTTCGTACAGCGATGCCGAACAGCAGAATGAAGCCCACCATTGATGGGATACTCAGCACACCGCCGGTCAGGAAAACACTAACAACACCACCGATGAGCGCTAACGGTAGATTCAGCATCACTAACAGTGAGAGCCGAAATGAACCCATTGCCAGAAACAGCAAAACACAGATACCGATAACAACAAAGCCTGTCTGAATCAGGATTCGTCTTTGTGCTGCTTGTTGGCTCTCAAACTGTCCACCGTAGGTGAGGAAATACGCTTTAGGTAGGTCTATCTTCTCTTTAATTGCTTGCTGCACCTCCGCTATAAAGTTACCAAGATCCCGGTCTTGAACGTTGCACTGAATGACAATACGCCGGGAAACGTTCTCGCGGTTGATAGTATTCGGTCCGTAGCCGAAACCGACATCGGCGACCTGTTTTAGCGGCACAAATGTCCCTGAAGGCGTTCGGAGTTCTAAGTTTTCGATGGATTCAACGGTGTTGATCAGTGTTGGATCCATCCGAACAAGGAGCGCATACTGACGTTGCCCTTGGATAACCCGACTGACAGTTTCGCCTTTGAATGCGGTTTCTGCGAAATGTGTAACGTCTTCAACCCGTAAACCGTAGCGCGCCGCTTCAAGGCGTTTAACTTTGATTTGAAGCTGCTCCACTTGTACCTGCTGTTCCACCTGTAAATCGGCTACACCTTCAACCTCGGAAATGACTGCTTCAATTTCCTCTGCTTTCTGTCTAAGCGTATCAAGGTCTGGTCCGAACAATTTCAGTGCCACTTGTGCGCTGACACCAGACAAAAGATGGTCGAGCCGATGCTGAATCGGTTGACCGACAGATACGAGGACTCCCGGAAAGTTTTCAGGCGATAACAGCGTGCGTACTTCCGTGAGGAGTGCTTCGCGTGTTTTTTCGCGTGCATCGGGCGGAATAAAATTCACAAGGATTTCGTGTGTATTCACATCGTGGGCGTGTTCGTCGGCTTCTGCGCGGCCCGTCCGGCTGCTAACACTTGTCACTTCAGGAATTGTTAAGAGCCTCGTTTCCATCTCTCTACCGATACGCGTTGATTCTCCTAACGAGGTGCCTGGGGGTGAAAAAACACTAATAACAAATGTCGCTTCATCCATGACGGGCAAAAATTCGCGACCCAAACGCGGGATTGCCGCTACAGTCACCACCACCAATAACAGTGCCAAAGCAACAACCGCCCAACGCAGACGCATAATCAACGCAAGCATCCGACGATACCCCCCTTTAATCCAAACAACTATAGGACTCTCTTTCGGAGGGGTGGGTTCTGAATCTTCTCTCATGCGCTGCCATCGGAAACGGGTCAACAGCAAATCGCTTAGGACGGGAACCACTGTCAGGGCGACGAGCAGTGAGGCTGCCATTGAGATAACAACTGCCCAGCCGAGTGGACGGAACATTCTGCCTTCCATACCACTGAGACTGAACAATGGAACGAAGACAAGAATGATAATCAACGTCGCAAAAACGATGGATGCCCGAATCTCATCGCTCGCGCGCGTCACCACCTCTGCGGGTGTTTCGTCAGGTTCTTCACCCATATAACGGCGGCGGAAATATTCTTGGAGTCGTCTAAAGATGTTTTCGACATAGACAATAGCATCGTCAACCACCATGCCCACTGCAATTGCCAAACCGGCGAGGGTCATAATATTGAGGGTGCCACCCTGAGAAAGCAGTGCGATAACTGCTATAATTAGTGAAAGTGGGATTGCTGTCAGGGTAATCAATGCAGTGCGTATGTTAAAAAGGAAGATGACCAAAATTACAACCACGAGAATAGCGCCGTCGCGTAAAGCATCTTTAACGGTATCCACGGCACGGTGAATGAGGGCTGATTGCGCATACTCGACTTTAATCTTTATACCTTCAGGCATTGATTGCTCAAGCGATTTCAATACGGAAGTCACTTTGTCACTGAGGGTTATCGTATTGATACCGGGTTGCTTGACGACTTTACCTAAAACGGTTTCTTTGCCGTTGTGGCTCCCCGCACCACGCCGAATTTCAGGGAGCGACCCAATTTTCACTGTCGCGATATCTTTAACGAAAATCGGTGTGCCGTATCCCCGCACATCAACGACAACGTTTTCAATGTCAGCAACCGTGGAAATCCGTCCCAACCCGCGGATCATCAATTCGTGAGACTCTTTGATAAGGAAACCGCCTGCAGAGTTTTCGTTGCTCTTCTCAAGTGCAGTGGCAACATCTTCGAGTGAGAGGTGATAACTTATCAATCGCTCAGGATTGACGAAAACTTGAAATTGTTTCACGTATCCGCCGATGTTGATTACATTAGCGATACCCCCCTGCGATTGCAGCTGGTAGCGAATAACCCAATCAGCGAGATCCCGCATTTCCATCTCATCAAATTCCCCTGTTTCATCAACGAGGGCGTATTCTATTATTTCGCCTAAAAGGGAAGAAGTCGGTAAGATGATCGGGGCTTCAACACCCTCAGGTAGATTCGGAGCGACGAGTTGAAGCCGTTCAGAAACCATTTGCCGTGCGAGGAATATATCCATGCCCCAGTCGAATTCGACAAAAACAAGCGACAGCCCGATAGCCGAGGAAGACCTTACCCGTGTAACATCCGGCGCGCCGTTCATCGCGCTTTCAATCGGTAAAGTGACAAGAGTTTCCATCTCCTCGGGTGACCAACCGTGTGCCTCAGCCAAAACTGTAATACGTGGCGGGTTGATATCAGGATAAACATCGATCGGTGCCGATTGGAACATCCTGAAACCGATGATAATTGCTACAATCGTGCAAGCAATGACGAGGAGTCTGTTTTTTAGTGAAACCTCGGTGATTTTTGACCACATTGACTCTTATCCTCCACACGCTTTAGTGGACGTGTCCATCGCCCGCTTGCGGGGCAACAACTTGAGAGGCAGTTGCTAAGGCACTTATAAGTTGGTGTGTCCCTTGAACAACGACACGCTCACCTGGAAGCAGACCATCTCTGACTTCTATGTACCGGTCGTCCTTGTTACCTACTACAATTTCATGCCTTGTGTAGGTGGCACCGTACTCAACAAAAACAAACCGGCTACCCCCGTCTTCAATCACTGCCTCCAAGGGAACGCTCAAGACATCGACTCCTTTTTCGAGGACAATTGTCTGTTCAGCAAACATCCCGGGTTTAAGCTGATAATCAGGATTTTCGATTTCTGACCAAAAGTGAACGGTCTGTTCCTCTGGCTCCACAACATCCGAAATTCCAGAAATCTTGCCGGTGTAAATTGTTTCTGGGTAAGCAGCGACGTGAACACGCACCTCACTGCCTATCTGCCATTTGTCCTGAATTAACGCAAGTGTGTCTTCGTGAACCTCCCCCTGAACCCAGACAATATCAGTGTCCAGTATTGAGAAAAGGACATCGCTCTTCTCAACCGTCGTGCCGACTGTCACGTGCTGCTGCGTAATTTGCCCAGAAGCGGGTGCCTTGACATAGAATATATCGGACGGTTGACTTGTCTGAATAACCTTATCAATATCATCAGGTGTAAGTCCAGACACTTGAAGTTTCTGTCGAACTTTGTTCAAGGTAATGTTAGCATTGCGCAGTGTTTCCTCTAACTGAAGCACGCCTTCAAATGCCTCCGAACTTTCCACAAATGCGAAGTAGTTTTCAATCAACATATCCGTAGATAAATCATTAAAAAATGCGATTGAACCGGTTTCAGCCAAGGTTTTCAGAAGCGTTTCAGTTAATCCAGCAGCCAGAGCACGTTGCTTGTTTGCTGCAACTTTGATAGCCGCGAGTTCGTACGCCGCTTCCGCATCAACCAACGCTGTTGCTTCCCTGCTGAGCACGGCGTATTTTTCCAGTAGGGCCGAGGTAACCTCGTCCCTACTGTCTGGTTCATCTATATTCAGTAGTGAGAGGATTGGTGTCTCCTCGCTGTCCCGAAGGACCTTTTCCAACGCCTGTTCATTGATACCAAGGATCTGGAATTGTCGCTTTGCATCTGTCAATTCACTCTTCGCTTTTCTGTATTCTGCTTGTTTCTCGATAAGTTCGATCAGTGCCGAACCCCCCCTTTCCACGAGGGGTTTTGTCCTATCGAGTGTGTTCTGACGTAATTGGCGTTCAACGTCGGCTTTGACTAATCTAACGCGCATCTGTTCCAACACTGAGATAATCTGCGTTCCGGCGAGGGCTTTACGTTTTTTGACCGTCGTTTGCAGCTGCTGTAGTTCGGAGAGCGATTGCAAATAGTCGATCTGTCGTGTTTGCAATTCCCTCCGAATTTGCTTAGCAAAAACCTCTGTCAGTCTCGTCAATTTGGCTACAAGCGATTGCTGTTGAGATGCTGCTTCAATAAGCTCAATTTGCGCTATTTGTAAGTCAAGGCTTTCCAATTCAAGTAGGACATCGCCTTTTTTAACGGTTTCACCAACACTGAAATGGATACGCTTCACAATACCGCCGATTCTTGGCGTGACAATCGCCTGCCGTCTCGGATGCGCCATTACATTTCCATGAACGGACACAACCGTCTCAATCGCACGAATATCGACTTCATCAGTTTTCAAGCCGATATTGGCTTTTGCTTTATCGGTGAGTGTCACCGTATTCTCTTGGCTGTGTGCGTGTCCAGCTTGCTCATCGTGAACATGTGCATCTTGAGCCCAAGTCAATGTAAGCGTGAGGTTTAGCGCAATTGAGCTTCCTATTGCAACAACGAGAATTGGAAAAAATAGGGCGATGTAAGAATAACGGGACATTTTAATTTTTCCTTTGTTAAGAATACTAAAGACAGGACTTGTATCTGTTACTGCTTCGTTGCGTTTTTACTCTTCTCAGTTGAGAGGCGTACCTACAGCGGCTTCAAGTTCAGCGAACGCCTTATGGTATGCTGCGAGCGCGTCAAAATAGGCAAATCGTGTTTTGATGAACTCGTTCTGCATCAAAATGACCTCTAAGAGTTCTGTTTCCCCTAACTCGTATGCGGTCCGTGTTAATTTGAGGTTTTCGTTGAGCAACTTCAGTGAATCACCCTCATAAAACGCTATCATTTTTCGCGCGGTATTAGTGGATAAAAACGCTGCAATTACCTCTCGAACAATTTGCTTCTCGGAATTGTTAATCTGTGCAGTGTCTACCCGCTGCTGGGCTTTTGTGGCATTAATCTCGGCGCGATTCCGGTCAAACAGGGGTAATAGAATTGAAAATTTTACACCGAATGCACGCTCGTTTCTACTACGTTCGGCGATTGCACCAACGCCCAGATCTGGGATGTTTGTTGCCTTTGCGAGTCGGAGTTCGCTTTCAGTCAATTGCGCTTCTAAATGAACGGACTTCAGGTCACTGCGGTGCGCGAGCGCGTGCGTCTTCAAGGTGTCCAATGCCCAATACTGGGATGTGTTTGGTAATATTTTTTCACGCAGATCACCCACAGCGATACACACCGATTCAAGCT
>VXXH01000392.1 GCA_009835515.1 Candidatus Poribacteria bacterium | reverse complement strand
CGACACCGCAGTTAAAATAGACGCTAACCAACCGTTCTGACAACGTACGTAAGGAGACAACGGGATCGTCTCCAGCGCGATGGAAATGATAGGGACTGTAGTAAAAGCCAAAATTTTCGGAAGGAATCGCGTTGAGGAGCTGCTGCGTGCGTTCAAGATTGTAAGCGAGGCTTCCTTCGTGCGCATAGAGGACAAGGGTTAGATTGCGGGTTTCCGCTTCAGCAGTGACTGTTTTGAGATGCTCAATAATCGTGCCAATCTCGCGAGCGGTGGCGTCTTCATTGCCGCCACTCGCGATGCTGACGATTGGAACGGAAAGCCTTTGGGCAGTGTCGAGAATTGAGATTAACGCTTCAAGTCCATCTGGCGCGTCAACCCGGACCGTGCTCAGCATAGATTTGAAATTGAGTCCAGTCTCTTCTCGAAGGGCGTCAATAGTTTCGGCTTCCACATCCGAAAAATGGGGTTGCGCGAGTTCAATGGCGGACACACCACCTTCAGATAACTCACCGACAAACGCCGTCAAAGGAAAAGTGGAAAATGGAAGGGTACTCGCACAATAGGTTCTCATTTTTTGATTTATGGCTCCTGGACTGCTTCTATAGGTATGTCATCCGTACGGGGTTCAAGAGGAAACGCCTGAGGATGGTTATCAGTCATTAGTTAAGAGCTTTTCGTTTAACAAATCCCTCTTGTAACTGACAACTGATAACTGACAACTGATAACTGACAACTATTTACCCATTTCCTTCAATGCAGTTAGACAACGTTCAACAGACTCAATCGGCGGGTAGGCATCGCTTTCATATTCGACGATATACCATTCTGTGCCACCGGTTGTTTCGCAGATACGGAAGATCTCATCCCACGGTACACTGTCCTCACCGATAATCGGGCGGAAAGCGGCGTGTCTGTCCGTCTCACCTATTGATTCGTCATACGGCTTGAGATGGACGGTGCCGGCGCGGCCCGGATATCTCTCCAGAATGCCGACGAGATCGGCACCACCAGAGAGCGCGTTGCCCATATCCAGCTGCATCACAACGCCTTCGTTTGTATTCCCGAAGAAAGTATCCCACGGTTGTTCGCCATCCAGTGGCGTAAATTCGACGTGATGGTTATGGTAACCGGTCACCATATCGTGCGCGGCGAGTTTATCAGCGATCCCATTGAAGACATCCGCCAACTTCAACCAATCTGCACGCGACTGACGCAGTTCGCCCGGTATACCCGGAACGATGACATAACGATTCTCCAAAACTTTGTTAAATTCAATCGTTTCGGCGAGGGTGTCTTCTTGCACGAGGTTGAACGGTGTATGCCAGCCACAGCAGACCAGATTGAACTCGTCAAGATAGCCTTTCAACTCTTGCGCGGGATGTCGGGGCGGACCGGCGAATTCAACGCCTTCGTAACCCATCTCTGCGACCGCTTTTATCGTGCCGCGGGCATCCTCCGCCAACTCATTTCGGACAGAAAACAGTTCTAAACCAATCGGTACTCTTGACATAATTTTCCTTTCATGTGCTTTCGCAGAAGCGTAATGCGTTCCGCTAATAAAATTTGTTAACTCAAAAAAAAGGCAGGCCAACCCTTGCCATTTCAGTGCGCCTATCGTGCAGTATAATTGGGTGCGAGTGGACATGTTCGGTGACGTGATAACAGTGCCACTCGCGCCAAACCGTGAATTAGGAACGCTGCGCCCATCTGCGATTCATACCAATCTATCCCTGATGCGCCGTAGGGCAGCGTTTCTGGAAAATAGACTTCCAACACTGTCTCCGCAAGCGCAATGCCGCCGTCCAACCATACCGATTCACCCGTGATGTCGTAGAGATCCGCAAACAATTCAAGCGTAAGACCCGCATCCGATGCTGGAATCTTGAACGCTTCCGACTGAACGCGATCCACTGGAAACTTCTCATCCAGATAGGTGTTACCAACCGCGCGTGCGTAGTCCATCAACCTCTCATTTTGTGTCAACCGCCATCCACCGAGGCATAACACCCCCGTACCACACGAAGTCCCGGCACCGTAGACACTGCCCCATGCCGACATACGTTCAACAATCCGATCTGTCTCGCACTCGCATAAACTGATAAATTCACGCGTTTCGAGGTTATGCGGTGCGGCGAGGAATCCGTCAATGTAAACCGAGCCGTATTGCCGCATCTGGTCTGCTAATTCGGGTAAAAGCGGTTCTATCAACGTTGCAGATTCAAGCAGACTGATCCCCAATGAGAATGTTTGCGTGGGGGCGTTCATCTCAAAAAACCGTTCTGCCTCTTTCGGTGAACGACTTTCGATACGCAAAAGTCCACGGTCATCCCGTTTTTCCCACCAATAATCGGTATAATTCCGAATCTGCTGATGGATTTCAGGACGTTGCTCTTGCACATACGCGAACACCAGATCGAAGATGTAAAAGCCTGAATGCCGTGGAAAATCACACGCTCGGCCACCGCGAACGAGATGTGCTTTTGTGTCGATATTTGCATGACGGATGTATTCAAGTCCGTCGCCCTCTGTCCAGTGATAATCCAGCCCATCAGCGAAACTCTGCACACATGCCGGATTAAACGTCCTCAGTTTTTGCCAGAGCCACAGCGGAACCTGACGCAGATGATCGTGAATGGCAGCACCCGCCGCCGGATTCCGCGAACACCCGACCCGTTCCTCAATGAGCTGCCAAAACGAATGCTCACCCCAAGGGAACAGACCAGTTGTTGTATTCGCGCAATGCTGGGCAAAGTGCCCCAAGTAACGATCGACCGCTTCGGCGTATTCCGGTTTCGATTCGGTTTCAGCAAGTGCGTTCATCGTGGCGAGCAACGGCTCATCGTGAATAAGATTACAACCGAGGTGCGCGCGATCACCGTCTCTTTGCCCCGGAATCTTAGGCGGTTTCTCTGTTAGCATCTCACCCGTTTTCGGATGTAGAAGAGATGGGAACAGCCCTTTGTATGGCTTACTGCTTTCGATCATCAGATCAATAGCGTTGCATATTTTAGTGATAATCAATGCCGCGTTTACCACAAATAGCACCTCCGCACTGCTGAATAAAAATATCCTATCATAAACAAATTAAAAGGTCAAGTGTGATGAAGTCGTTTTCAGGTTGCCTCGCGGTGAGAGGTGTCGGGATCAGGGTTCACAGGATTTCAGGATTAGAGAGGTGTCTTCTACTGCTACGAAACATGTTTTTAAGCAATTTGCTTGCCACCTCATCTTTTATGTTGTATAATCGCGATATAGTTCAGAGTTTACGCGACCTACGCGGTAGAGTCTGAAAATTGACCATAGGAGACACAGGTATGAGATTTTTGTCGGTTTTTTCTTTACTCTTCTTGGTGCTGATGTGTGGCAGCACGTTTCAGGTTTTTGCCAAAGCCCCGACAACGCCGAAAATCCTGTTTACCTCCACACGCGACGGTAATCACGAGGTGTACATGATGAATCCCGATGGCTCCGAACAGGTGAATCTGACACAGCATCCCGCCCGTGATGTTAGTGCCGTATGGTCCCCGACGGGTGAGCAGATTCTGTTCACCTCGGAGCGTGGTAGTGTGTGGGACCTGTATCTGATGAATCCGGATGGCACGAATGTCCGACGCGTCTTTAAGAAAAAAGTAAAAGCGGAGAGAATAAACGCGACGTGGTCTCCCGATGGTAAACAGTTTGCTTACAATTACCGGGACCGGGACCGTCGAAAGTCCGGTCTCTATCTTGGGACGTTTGGTGAAGAGGATGTTGAACCCTTGCCGTATGGGAATTCCCCTGCGTGGTCTCCAGATGGTTCAGAGATTGCCTGCTCTGTCTCTCACGCGCTGGGAGCTCGACTGACCTTTATCAACGTCCGCACACGAGACCGAGAACAACCGCTCCCCGATAAAGTACTACCATGGCAACGCCTTCCGTCTTGGTCTGCTGCAGGGGATAGACTTGCGATTTCTGGGAACAAACATCCGATCCCTGCCATCTTGGATCGGGACCTGCACGAGGCATGGCGGGACAAAACAACAGCCTATATTGTTAATCGCGACGGCACGGGGCTCCGGCAACTTGTTGAGGAAGCCGGGCCCAATATAGGTGTTGCTGAGTTATCACCAGACGGCTCGCAAGTGCTTTACGCACAGGAGATTAATGGAAATGAGCAACTCTTCAAGTTGGATATAAATACCGGGATTCGGACGCAGTTGACGCATATTGGAGCACCTTTTCATCAAGCGAATTTTCAGGGCGATTGGTTTGATCCTGCGTATGCGTTGCCCGTTTCACCGCAGCCAGCGTTGCTATCAACAACGTGGGGCGAAATAAAAAGAGAAGAGGCTCGATAGAAAAAAGCAGTTTTTCTTTCTGATTAGGACTAATACAACCACCATTATCTACGAAAATTCGAGATTTAGACAATTTTTGCGCGTTAGGAGAGATTTATGCACGTTGGACTCATGGAAGGAACAATTCGCCGAGAAACACTCACCGAGAATCTTGATGCCGTTGTGGAACACGGTGTCCATCATCTACAGTATCATGTGCCAGCATCAGGACCGTCGGTCACCGAGATCCGCGAAGAGATGGACGCTCGACAGATTACAATTTCCGCACTTTCAGGCACTTATAACATGATTGATCCAGATGTTGAGAAACGCCACGCCGGGCTGCGGATGCTGCGTTCTGTCGCAGCGAAATGCGCGCCGATGGGGACATCGGTCATTACGCTCTGCACCGGCTCTCGTGACCCGCAGAGTATGTGGCGCGCGCATCCTGATAATAACACGCCAGAAGCGTGGCGTGATCTCGTTGAATCCATGAAACAGGCGTTAGCAATAGCGGAGGAATACGACGTAGTGCTTGCGCCTGAACCCGAAGTCGCAAACGTGATTGACTCTGCGCAGAAAGCGCGTCGTCTGCTTGATGAGATGCAATCCCCTTACTTGAAGGTCTGTATGGACGGCGCGAATATCTTCCACAAAGGTGAGCTGCCAAAGATGCGTGAAATCCTCGATGAGGCGTTCGCACTACTCGGCGACGACATTGCACTTGCACACGCCAAAGATTTGGACACGGATGGTCAGGCGGGACATCTCGCCGCCGGGACAGGGCTGCTCGACTACGATCAATATCTCGGTTTGCTAAAGGAGAGCGGCTATGATGGCGCAGTCGTGCTGCACGGACTCTCGGAAGCACAAGTGCCTTTTTGTACGAACTTCTTACGTGAGAAAATCGCTGCGCTGTAGAAGGCAGAGTGCTGTATCAAGTGTATACGGCACGTCGGAGCGTGCTACTGGTCTGTTAGGGCACGTCGGAGCGTGCCTACTACTATTAATTTTAGACTGTGCCAGACATCCGTTCCGCTAACCGAGCGAGTGCGGGTGATGTATCCAACTTTTCGAGTTCTGCCTCAATCAGTGTGAAGTGTTGCGTTTCAGCGAGTGCGGTTTTGATGGCAGCTTCAAACTCACCTTCCGTTCGGACATGGATGCCGCGACCTGCACTAAAGAGTGCGGGTATGCTGCTATAGTTCCAACACCCGATATCGTTAAACGGACCTTCAAGAAGATGCCGTTCCGTGCCATATCCGTGGTTGTTTAAAAGAAGGATAATCGGATTAAGCCCGTAGCGCAGGGTTGTTGAGAGTTCGGTGCCAGTCATCTGGAAAGCACCATCGCCGACGATAACAAGCGGACGTGTATTCGGCATGCTGAGTTGCGCCCCAATCGATGCTGGTACCGCAAATCCCATTGAGGTATAGTAGGCAGGGCTGATAAAATCCGTGTTTGGAGACATTCGCAATTCCACAGCACCGAAGAGGCTATCGCCAACATCGGCGATAACGACCAATCCCTCGCTAATAAATTCGTTGAGGTGTCGGAACAGACGGCGAACTGTTAGACGTGCGTCAGGCTCGACAACAAACGGCTTTGAATCTCGGTGTGCCCATTCCAAATTCGGTTTCCGTCGCTTTCGGAGTTTCGGCGAATGGATGCCGTCAATAAAATCATCAAACATCACCTCTTCATAAGAGTGATAGCGAACTGTGATTTTTTCCGACGTAGCATAAATCGAGCGAGCCCGGTCCAGGTTTGCAGTGTAAATCCCAAGATTCACGTCTGTCATGAAGGCACCGAGGATGATCACACAATCCGAATCTTCAACAAATTGTCTAACTTCTTCCCGCCCCATCGCACCTTCATAGATACCCAAGTAAAGCGGATGTGATTCCGGCATCACCGATTTTCCGAGGAGCGTTGCCACCACAGGAATACGTTTCTCTTCTACAAAGCGGATCAATTTGTTTTGGTAGCCAAATCTGTGTACCTCTACGCCCGCGAGAATCACCGGTTTTTTACTCTGATTAATGAAATCAATAGCCTCCTCAACAGCGGCATCTAATGTGTCCGGGTCACTGAGATGTCCACCGGTTGAGGGACGTTGGTAGAGCGTGCCACGGACATCCACCATATCGCGCGGGAGTTCCAAGTAGCCAGGGCGTTTATAGCGATACACCGCATCCAGCACCCGATCGATTTCGTTGAAAGCCGTAAAGGGTTCATCCAGCAGTGCAGTCGCGACCGTAATCTCGTCATAGATATGTTGTTGTGTATGGAAATCCCTGACTTTATGGTGTAGGAGCGCATCTTTCCCGCGTTCTCTGATTCCCGGTGCACCGCTAATGACAACGACAGGAGACTTTTCAGCGTAAGCACCCGCAACAGCATTCACCACCGATAATCCACCGACACAATAGGTGACACAGACTGCGCCCATGCCTTTTGTGCGTGCGTAGGCATCGGCAGCATAGCCTGCTGCGTCCTCGCGGGTCATACCGATATGCCGAATTGAACTTTTCTCTATGAGGTCATAGAACCGCAGCACATAATCGCCGGGGATACCGAAGATATGTTCAATATTGTAACTTTCGAGTTTTCTGATTAAGTATTCGCCGATGGTTGGGGGTCTGTTAAACATGAGGTCACCTCGTTGTGTATATTTGTTTTTACCACTTCATGGTGTTGCCTTGTTATTAGCACGCCTCGGCGTTTAGGATTGCCTCAGTTTTTCGATTTCTGCTGCTGTGAGACCCGTTGTTCGTGTAATAACTTCGGTGCTTATGCCTTCGCGGATCAGTGAACGTGCAATTGCTTCCTTTTCTTTTTGCCTCACATCTATGAGAGTATCTTCCCAAGACTCTTCATCTTTGAGTACCCTGCGCTCTGCTGGCGAGATGTTATCAAGTTTAACCGCATCAATCACCCTCTCGAAAATTGGGGAGTTATAGTGGCTCTCGTCTATCTCGCCATCCAGGGAATCCAAAACGAGTTCCAACCACACTTTGATGCCAGACGGGGTCTTATCGTTGACCATACGCGGTACCACAAACACAAGTTGATGCGGATAGACATTGACTTTACGGTTAAATTCGTTGACAGGATTGAAATCTGTGATAGCAACACTAAAGTCTATTTCGTTCTCGCTGTAAGGACTCGTTAGGACAACAATTGTGTAAACTGTCCGGTCAAACTGATACGCCTTGCTGGTCTTCACCTGTTCGACGAGGTTGATAAGATGATAATATAGGAAACGATCATAGAAGTGGCCTTCTTTGACGTGTTGTATCTCAACCACAATACGAGATTCCGGATCCTCAGCAAACAAATCGTATTCAATATCAACCTGCCCAATGGGTTCAAGGAATTTGTAGCCGCGATGTACTTCATCGGTATGAAATTTGATACCTAAGACATCCTCAGCAAATTGACAGAAGATCTCCGGTTGGCTGAACGCTTTCTTAAAAGCGGTGTCGTATCGTAAAGGAACAACTTGAGCCATTTTGGACTCCTTTTCATACTATTTTCTGTATTAAGTATTTCCCTGACTTAAGCCGATCAAGAGCGAATTCATAGTACGCTGGCACAATCTCGAAGCCTATGTAATGCCGTTCTTTCATTTTGCTGACGACAGCAACCTGCCCAGAACCCAAAAACGGATCCAAAACAACATCGCCTTTTTCACTGGAGTAATCAAGTATCTTTTCGATGAGTTCAGCAGGCAATTTCGTTGGCGTTTTGATGGCACCTTGCCAATATTCTCTCTTGATTTCCCAAACGTCTTCTTTGTCTTTGTAATGTGCCGATCCGCCGCTTTCAGTCTTTGCATCCTTATCAAATCGGCGATACGGATAAAACTTTCGTTTCCTGTCGTTTTTGCACAAGAAAAGACAATGGTAGTGGGAGGTTACGTACTTACGCTTTGTAACAACACCAAACTGATATTTCCAAATGAGGTGATTGACAGTCGTGAGCTTGCACTGATCAATCGCTATCAGGAGGTCTTTTAGATAGTTCCAACCGGAGAAGACATACATGCTACCAGAATCCTTTAGCACTCTTGTTGCAGCGGTAAGCCAGTCAAGTGTAAAAGCAAGGTAATCACTTCCCTTGACTTCGTTGTAACCCTGAAGGACACGATCCGCTTTTCGGTTGTAATTGTGGCGAGTCGCTTTGAAGTCGATGGCAAAGGGCGGATCCGTTATGATGAGGTCAACACATTCATCAGGCATTTCGGACATCAACGCAATGCAGTCCCCCTGCTTGATGGTGTCAATATATTCAGACTGGCTTATTTTCTTTCTCTACGTTGCTGTCAAGATTTCGAGGAACGCGGTCATGTATCCGATGGCGTACGCGCGGCCCCGGTGCCCCCAGCCTGTATCATCTACGATGTGAGGCACATGGTCGGTAATCATGAAGCCTGTAAAGCCTACCTCTTTCAGCGTGCGCATCACATCAAACATATCGCAATTGCCGGTGTCAACAAAGGATTCAGCAAATTTTGGAACATGTCCTTCCACATCACGGAAATGGACATAGAAAATCTTGTCGCGTTCTCCGAAATAGCGGATCGCATCCGTGACACCCGGTCCCATCTCCGACCAAGAACCGACGCAGAAATCGAGTCCGTGTATTGGACTGTCAGCGATCTCCATGCCGCGTTTGAAGCCTTCAAAATTGCGGAACAGACGCGGTACGCCTGCAAGAGATTCAACAGGCGGATCATCGGGGTGGAGTGCGAGTTTAACGCCTGCTTCTTCTGCGACGGGCAGGATGGCGTTCATGTAGTATTCGTAGTTTTCCCACATTTCGGCTTCAGTGAAAACGCGTCCGTGCGATAGCGGTGCGTCTTTAACTTCGTCCATATCAAAACTCGTAACTTCGGCACCGCCTCTACCGGGTGTAGTTCGAGAAGTTCGCCAGACACCGCTCGGCATCCAGTGGTATCCGAAGATCTCAACGCCAGCCTTACCGATATTGCGAATCGTTGTCGCCATATTCTCAATTTGCTCATCACGACCCGGTAGACCTGTCACATA